>NZ_JBWKNO010000009.1:0-83466 GCF_059415605.1 Rhodoferax sp. GW821-FHT10B06
GGGGGCGCCTTTCTTTTGGTGACTTTTCTTTTGCGCAAAAGAAAAGTTACTGCGCCGCCGGGCGCACATCCCGGCCGAGAGCCGCATAGCCTGTCCGAGCAAAGCAGGCACCCATAACGATTAGGCGAGTCAGCGCGCAAGACTTCGGCACGCGACAAATCGACTATGCACGCAGTTTTCACACTGTGCCGACAAAAACGCTCCTTGCCAGAGCGATGCCTACGGTTACGATGGCCACGAACTTCCTCCATTCAAGCGAGTACTTTGATGAAAAGCTGGGCCTCTCCATCGTGGCATTTTGTGGCCGATCACTGCAACCCCAAGAGATGCAATTGGCTTGGGATGGGGAAGCTCCTTTCATTCGTTAGATTTAAATGACCGCCGATCCCAGAACAGCACCTCTCCTCGAGTGGAACCGTCTCGCGCGTCAAAACGCTGAAAACGCGATCGTGTCTTCTATGTTCGAGGCTAGCTTCAAAGCAAGCAAACCAATCGCTGAGTTTTCAACGTGGCTCCTAGTCGGTACTGCTACCGTCGCAGCATTCTTCATCACAAACGCTGACAAGCTACTACCTTTCATCACTCAAGTCGGGTACCTTACTTGCGGTGCGCTCCTTTGCGTCTCTTGCCTTTTTGGCCTGATTTCGAGGCTATACGCCCTACGGTGCGAGATCCAAATAGAAACAGGAGCAGCGGTTCGCAAAACTTTTACTGAGCATCTTGCAAGGCACCAAGACGAAGAGAAGAAGATTGAGGAGAGTGCGGGCATATGGGGTATTACGCTGGAGACAGGTATTCGCCTTGAGCGAGTGCTCCGCGAGTACTTCATTCCATTTCCTCGTTGGGTTGCCTGGCTTGTAACTCGACAACTCAAAAAGCACCTGAACAATCCACAAGTCGGGTACCTGCCTGTCATTAAGGCGCTGCAATGGCAGGGCATGTTTGCTCTTCTACAAGCACTACTCTTCCTGAGTTTCCTAGTAGCCGGGTTCATCTATGCCGCAGCCCCAAAGACTGCCGCTCCGCCCACCCCTACCCCGGCGCCGCCAACGCATCCTGCCCCAACGGCGGCAACACCCCCAGGCGGACATAACCCGGCAAGCCAAAAGATGCCGCGTCCCGCAGCTTGATGCCACGCGCGCGCAAACGCTGCAGGCGCAGCGGTAAATCGTCCCCGCTGGGCCGGGTACAAAAGAAGTTCGCGCTGCTGGGCAGGCATTCCCAGCCAAGGGTACGACACAGAATAATCTGCCGGGCCTTCCAGGCCCGCAGCTTTACCAGGCTCTGCGCCAGCCACTGCTGGCTAGCCGGGCGGCACCAGGCTTGCAGCATGGCCACGCCGTGCGCGCCCACCGGCCAGGACGGGCACAGCATGGACACGGTCTGCACATCTGCCCCCAACGGTGCAATCACATACGCCGCGCGTATACCCGTCAGGCCCAGGGCCTTGTTGGGCGTCCACATCTGCCAGACCCGGTCACGCCGGTCGGCATCCAGACTGGGAGCGCCGTCGAGGCGCAGCGGGGCGTAGGCGCAGTCCAGCACCAGCTGCTGGTCGGGCCGCAAGCCGTCCACCAATTCCGCCAGACCGGGGTGGGCCTGGCCTAAGGGGCTGGATGGCTCGCAGGTCCACAGCAACTGGGCTTGCTGCGCATCGGACTGGGTCAGCCCCCAGGCCTGGGCGGCTTGCAGATAGTCGCCGTAATGATGCTTCGGCAGGTACACGCGCTGGCGCTGATGCACAGCGCTGATACGGTGGATGAACTCGCTAGCACTGCCTGCCAGCACGACGCGCTGCGTGCCCACGCCGTGAAAGGCTGCCAGTTGCTCTTTCAGGGCCGTGTAGTGCGGGTCCGGATAGCGCGTAGCGTCGGCCTGCTGCAAGTCGGCCAAGGCGTGCGGGCACGGGCCGCAGGCGTTGCTATTGGTCGAGAAATCCCAGCGCGGCACGCCCAGCGCATCTGGGCCGCCATGGGTGAAAAAAGAGCTCATGTGCTATTCAATATATAGCTGCTTGCGCTGGAAGCACATGCTCCAACACGGCATAAGGCTGGAAAGTGTAGGGCAATCCTGTGACAGGCGTTGGACATGCCACCTGCCGCTGCGCGCAGTCACTCACCGCGCTATAAAAAACAGAGCTAACAGCGTAATCAACACCAGCGCCAGCAGCGCATTGCGCGCATGGATTCCGGCGCGGTACATATCGGTTGCGCCCGGTACGCGGCCCGTGGGATGCAACACGTACACGCCCGGCTTGCCCAGCCGCACATCCAGTGCCAAGGCCATGGCGGCCATGGGCCAGCCGCTGTTGGGCGACGGCGTGTAGGCCGCCTGCGTGACCAGCGCGCGCCAACCGCGGCCGCCGGAGACCAGTAGCAACAGCACGGCGGTAACGCGTGCGGGCAGCCAGCTCAGCACGTCATCGACCCAGGCCGCCCATTTGCCGGCCCATTCCCACACCTGGCCATTGCGCACGCCACGGTAGCCCCACATGGCGTCGGCGGTGTTGGCGAAGCGGTACAGCGCCGCGCCGGGCAGGCCCAGCAGCAGGAACCAGAAGATAGGGGCGACGACCGAGTCGTTCAGGTTCTCGGCCAGCGACTCGATGGCGCTTTCACGCACCTCGCTTTCGCTGAGCTGCGTCACGTCGCGGCTGACCAGCCAGGACAGCCGTTCCCTGCCTGCGTCCAGGGACTGGGCCAAGGCGTCTTCCACCGCCTGCACCTCGCTGTACAGCATGGCCCAGGCCAGCAGCGGCTTGAGCAGCAGGCCCAGCAGCAGCACGGCCAGGGCCGTGGCCCACAGGCTGTGAAAGTGCTGCGGCAGCCACAACAGGCCTTTTTGCGCCGCCACAGCTGCTATGCAAACCATAGCAGCCCCCGTACACCAAACGAGCGCTCCCAGCCAAAAGGACTTGTAATCGGGGTCGGGTGCCGGCACCGGACCGTCCAACGGCGCCACGCGGCGCCCAGCCCAACCCAGGGCATTGCCCATCCACACCACCGGGTGGCACCAGCTAGGCGGCTCGCCCAGGCGCCAGTCCACCACCAGGGCTATCAGCAGTACAAGAGCAATCAGCAGCATGCTTTCAAGCACGGGCCAGCGGCCGCAACTGGTCGGCGAGCGAACGCGTCTTGTCGGTGGCCACATCGCCGGTGTGCAGGGTCGATTTGCGCTCGATCAGCATGATGTGGCATTCCTCCTCCGCTACCGGGTTGTGCCGCGTGCCTTTGGGCACGACATACATCTCGCCCTGGCACAGATCGACCACGCCGGTTTCCAGCTCGATGCGCAGATGGCCTTTGAGCACCATGAACAGCTCGTCCTCATGTTCATGGCTGTGCCAGGCCAAGGAGCCCAGCACCTTGGCGACCTTGATGTACGAGTCGTCCAGCTCGGCGATCACGCGGGGCGACCAATGTTCGGTCAGCGATGCGGCGATGTCGGCGGGGGAACTGATGGGTGTCATGGAAATCCTTGGTTTGTTCAGCGCGCTCACTGCGCCGGGCCGTCGGGTATCAGGCGCTTGCCCAGGCTCACGGCCTCGTCCTGCGCGTAGCCCAGGCGGCGGTAAAAGGCCAGCACGGCGCTGTTGCTGGTGCGTACCTGCATGTTCAGCTTGGGGCAGCCCAGCGCCAGCAGCTGTTGCTCGATGTGCTGCATCAATTGGGCCGCATAGCCGCGGCGCTGGTGGCTAGGCGCCACGGCCAAGTAGTTGACCCAGCCACGGTGGCCGTCGTAGCCGGCCATGGCCGTGGCGATCAGTTGACCGTCCAGCTCGCCCACCAGAAACAGCTCGGGCTGCACCTGCAACTTGCGGGCAATGTCTTTGTAGGGGTCGTTCCAGGGGCGGGTCAGGCCGCAGGCCTGCCACAGGGCGACCACGGTGGCTGCGTCGGAGGTTTGGTAGCTACGGATCTGCATAAAGGCTATTTTCCCTCTGCGAACAAGGTGGATGCCTGGCCCCACTGGTCGTCGAACACCAGGTCGGCCAGGGCTTCGCGGCGGGCCCAGTTTTCTTCCTCCAGCATGGGCCGATCGTAGAACTGGGCCACCGGCCCCAGGCACAGCAGGCCCACCGGCTCGGCACCTGCGGGCAGGCCCAGCACCTCGGCCACGGTGAGCGGGTCGAAGATCGACACCCAGCCCATGCCCAGGCCCTCGGCGCGCGCCGCCAGCCACAGGTTCTGGATGGCGCAGGAGGTGGAGGCCAGGTCCATCTGCGGCAGGGTACGGCGGCCGAAGATGTGCTTTTCGCGCCCATCGGGCAGCACCACGGCCAGCAGCTCGGCAGCGTCCAGCAGGCCCTGCACCTTGAGGCGCATGAAGTCGTCCTCGCGCTCGCCCATGGCCTGGGCGGTGCGGACGCGCTCCACCTCCACCACGGCGTGCAGCTGCTGGCGCAGCGCCGGCGCCGAGACGCGGATGAAGCGCCAGGGCTGCATGAAGCCCACGCTGGGGCCGTGGTGTGCGGCCAGCAAGAGGCGACGCAGCAGCTCGGGCTCGACCTCGCCGCCGTTGAAATGGCGCATGTCGCGCCGCTCGTAGATGGCGCGGTAGACGGCTTGGCGCTCGGGCGCGCTGAAGGCGTGGTCGTTCATTCTGTTTACTCTAATTTTGGTAGCGCAACCCACTGGTTGGCTATGCGCTGTACGGTGATTCGTTGGTCAAACACCTGCTCCAACGCGCGCTGTGTGGCCGCATCGCCACAAGCGCCCTGGTGCAGCACCCGGCCCTGGGCCAGCACCAGCATGTCGTCGGCCTGCAAGGCCATGGACACCTCGTGCAGCACGCTGACCACGGTGTGGCCGCGCGCCAGCAGCGCACGCACCAGCAGCAACCAATCGGTCTGGTGAGGAGGGTCCAGGTTGGCCAGGGGCTCGTCCATCAATAGCACGGGGGCCTGCACCGCCAAGGCCCGCGCCAGCAGCACACGCTGGCGCTCGCCGCCGGACAACTGGCCCAGGTTGCGGGCGCGCCAGTCCCAGGCCTGGGTGGCGCGCAGGGCTTGCTCTACGGCGGCATGGTCGGCGGCGCTGGGTGCGGCCAGCCAAGGCTGGTGCGGCAGGCGGCCCAGCATGGCCACGTCCCACACCGTCAAATCATCTGCGCTGCCCTCACCACTTTCGCCCTGCCCTAGCCAGGCCAGCTGCTGTGCGCGCTGACGGCCCGACAAGGCGGCCAAGGGCTGGCCCAGCAGCTCGACGCTGCCGGTGCAGGGCAACAAGCCGGCCAGCACCTTCAGCAAGGTGGATTTGCCCGCACCGTTGGGGCCGACGATGCTGGTCCAGCGACCTGCGCCCAACGCCAGGTCGATACCATGCAGCACAGGCACATTTCCCAGGCTGGCGCAGATTCCAATTGCGCGGACAGCTATTTTTTTCATAGCACACCCACCGTGCGCTTGTGCATGCGCCAGAGCAGATAGCAGCCGCCCAGTGCGGCCGTCAACACGCCCACCGGTAGTTCTTGCGGAGCAGTCAGCCAGCGCGCCAGGATGTCGGCCGCCATCAGCAATACGCCGCCGGTCAGGCTGGACAAAACCATCCAACGGCCGTGCGTGGTCGGCACCAGCGAGCGCGCCAGGTGCGGAGCCACCAGGCCGACGAAGGCGATCATGCCGCTCTGCGCCACGGCCGTGCCAGTGGCCAGCGCCAGCACCGCAATCAGCGCGGCCCGCATCTGCGACAGCGGCAGGCCCAGGCTGCGCGCGGTGACCTCGCCCAGGCTCAGGCCGTCCAATACCGGCGCCAACATCCAGGCCACCAGCAGGCACAGCGCCCACACGCCGGCCATCAGTAGGCACGCGCTCCAGCCTATGAAGCCGGTGGTGCCCAGGTTGAAGCCCACGCTGGCGCTCAAAATCTCGGGCACGGCCTGCAGCACCAGGTCTTTGGCGGCGCCCAGCACCACGCCGACGATCACGCCGGCCAGCAGCAGGCGCAGCGTGTGCTGCACACCACGCGCCAGCACCAGGGTCAGCAGCACGCCGCCCACCGCGCCGGCGAACGCCGCCCCGGTCAACCCCAGGCGCACCAGCCAAACGGTAGCGGCCGGTGACACGCCCAGCAGCGCCAGGGCCACGGCAATCGCCAGCGACGCGCCGGACGCGCTGCCCAGCAGATACGGGTCGGCCAGCGGATTGCGGAACAGGCCCTGCGCCACCGCACCAGCCAGTGCAAACAAGGCCCCTGCCAGCCAGGCACCCAGGGTGCGCGGCAGGCGGATATCCCACAAGATTTGCAGCGCCACGGGGTCATGGCGTGCGGCCAGCAGGCTGTCCAGACCGGTACTGCCAATGCTGGCGCCGACCAGCAACAAGACAACGGACAACAGCAGCAACACCGCAGCTGTGGGCCAGGCTTTGCGTGGGTTCACGGAGCTTTGTCCTGCAGGCAGGCGGCCATGGTGCGCGCCGCCTCGGCCATGCGCGGGCCGGGGCGCACCAGGGTATCCGACTGCTCGGGCGTGAAAACGCAAACACGCTTTTCACGGATGGCGCGTATGCCAGCCCAGCCGGGGCGCTGCGCCATGTTCAGCGTATTGCGGTCGCCGACCATGATCAGGTCCGGGTTGGCGCGCACCACAAATTCGGGGTTCAGCTTGGGGAATGGGCCCAGCGCGGCGGGCACCACGTTCTGTGCGCCTAAGCGGGCCATAGTTTCACCGATGAATGACGCGGTGCCGGCGGCATAGGGCGCGGCATTCACCTCGAAATACACCCGCGTGTTTTTGACCCGCGCCGGCAGCGACTGCGCAGCAGCGGCCACGCCGGCATCGATGTTGCGCCAGATGCGGGCGGCGTCGGGCACGTCCAGCAACTGGCCCAGCTTGTCCAGCACGCGGCGCACATCGGCCGAGGTTTTAGGCTCCAGCGCCACCACTTTCAGGCCCAGCGCCTCCAGCCGCGCACTGGCGCGCGAGGCGGTGGCCAGCACCACCACGTCAGGCCGCAGGGCGACGATGGCCTCGATATTCGGGTCCAGCCCGCCGCCCACCTGCGGCAAACCGCGCACGCTGGCCGGGTAGTTGGAATAGCGGTCCACACCCACCAGGCGCTGGCACTGGTCCAGCGCACAAATGCTTTCGGTCAAGGACGGCAGCAGGCTGACGATGCGCTGCGGCGCCTGGCTGAACTGCACCAGCGTGCCTCGGTCATCGGTGAGCTGCAGCGCCTGGGCAGGCAGGGCCTGGCATAGCAGCAGCCACAGAAACAGATAGGGCAGCTTCAAGCAGCGTCCTTCAGGCTCAGGGGCAAACCAGCGGCCATCAAGGTGACCCGCTGGCAGCGCTGCGCCACCTGCTGGTTCAGACTGCCCAACGCATCCACGAAGACGCGCACCTCGCGCCCCAGGGGGATGACGCCCAGGCCGATCTCGTTGCCCACCAATATCAGCGGGCCGGGTGCCTGCGTGATTACTTCCAAAAATATAGCTACTGGCGCTGGTACTTCCTGCGCTGCAGGCCTTTTTTCTTCAAAGTCTGGCGGCATCAGCAAGTTCGTCAACCAGAGCGTCAGGCAGTCCACCACTACCAGGGTATCGGCTCGGCTGTGCTGGGCTATGGCCTCGCCCAGGCGCAGCGGCTCCTCCACCGTGGCCATGCCGGGCACGCGCTCGGCCCGGTCGCTTTGGTGGCGGGCAATGCGCACACGCATTTCGTCGTCCCAGGGCTGGGCGGTGGCGATGAAGACAGCGCGGTGTGCGGGCGATGCGGCCAGCCAGTCGGCGGCCATTTGTTCGGCCCGGCGCGACTTGCCACTTTTCTGGCCGCCGAGTATGAGTTCACTGCGAAAGGTGTGGACGGGCATGGTCCTGGATAAGCACTTGCGTGGATAGGGATGGTGGAGAAATCGATGCGGGGCGTCCGCTCAGGCAGGCCCGCTGTTGCAAGCCGCTGAGCTACGGCGTGTAAACCATGCTATGCGTAGCGAGTCCACGATTTTACGACGCCACGGCGCACCACTACAATCACAGAGCTTATGGCCTCCCCCACCCAAATTGAACACATTGCTGAACGCACCGAGCGCCTGCTGCTGCGTTACCGCGAGCTGCAACGCACCAACCAATTGCTGACCGAACAGGTCAACAGCCTGGCCCAGGAACGCGACTCGCTGAAGTCCCGCCTGGGCGCAGCGCGTGCCCGCATCGACGCCCTGCTGGAACGCCTGCCAGAAATCAGCAGCCCGCCGGCCGTGCGCGCAGCCCCCCGCAAGGACCAGCCATGAAGCAAGTGGAAGTACAGATCCTGGGCCAAAGTTACCGCCTGGGTTGCCCCGAGGACGGTGAAGCCCGTTTGCTGGATGCGGTGAAGATGGTGGACACAGCCATGTGCGCCATCCGCGATGGTGGCAAGATCAAGGCACGCGACCGCATTGCCGTGCTGGCCGCGCTGAACCTGGCGTTCGACCTGTCCGACCGCAACAACCCGGCCGCCGCACCGCTCAGCCCCCGCGCCGAAGCCGCAGAGGACGGCGACCCCGCGCTGGCAGCCCTCATCACCAAGCTCGACCTGGCCCTGGGCGACGACGGGCAATTGCTCTAGAACTTTACTTCCGGTACGTTGGCGCTGCGCTGAATCGCCTAGAATCGGGTTGTCTGCGATGTATGCCGGGCTTTATATTTCCTTGAACCAATGCTCTATGAGCCCGGGCCTGGAATATCCCCTGGGGAGCGTGATCATCTCGCGTTAGATGAACCCAACTTCAGGGTGACCTAGCCCACCTGAACCCCGGTTCAGGATGCCGGTCCGGTGACATTCGCAGACACCCTCTACCCTGCGTCGCCCCTTTCAGCGGGCCTCGGCAAACCTTCCGACCGCATCGTCGATCACGCTGTCGAGATCGCCACTCGGCACCGCCGCCGAATACAAAAACCCCTGGTACTGCTCACAACGCAAGCCCTGCAGTACCTGGCGCTGGGCTATGGTTTCCACACCCTCCGCGATGATGGTGAGCTTAAGCGCACGGCCCATCTGGATGATGGCGCTGACGATAGCCAGATCGCTTTCGTCCGACGGCAGCCCGCGGATGAACGAACGGTCGATCTTGAGTTTGTGGATGGGAAACTTCTTCAGATACGCCAGGCTGGAATAGCCGGTGCCGAAATCGTCAATCGACAGCACCACGCCCAGCGCAGCTAGCGCCTGCAGACGCGCAAAAGCCTCTTCCGCGTCCTGCACCAAAATGGACTCGGTAAGCTCCAGGTCCAGCAGCCGAGGGTCCAGCCCAAATTGGTGCAAAACACCGGCCACCCGCTCCACAAAATCGGCCTGCTGGAACTGCAAAGCCGAGACATTCACCGATACAGTGCGCGCCGTTCCCGCGCGTTGCCAGACCGCAGCCTGGCGCACGGCCTCAGTCAATACCCAGGAGCCAATCGTGGTGATGTAGCCAGACTCTTCGGCCAACGGAATGAAGTGAGCCGGCGACACCTGGCCCAACTCGGGGTCGAACCAGCGTATCAGGGCCTCCACCCCCAGCACCTCGCCATCGCCCAGGTTGACCTGGGGCTGGTAGTACAGCTGCAGATGGCCAGCATCCAGCGCCAGGCGCAGGCGGTGCTCCATCTTCATGCGCGACAGCAGGGCCACATTCATCTGCGGTTGGTAGAAACGGAAATGGCCGCGCCCGCGCTCTTTGGCGCGGTTCATGGCGGTGTCTGCCGCCTTGATCATGTCGTCCAGGTTTTGCCCATCGGAGGGGTACATGGCCACGCCGATGCTACAACCCACCGAAAAGTCCATGTCGTCCATATGGAAGGGTTCGGTCATGCTTTCCAGTACCCGCTCGGCCACCATCTTGGCGCCTTCCGAATCGGCCTGGTGCAGGTACATGACGAACTCGTCCCCGCCCAGACGGCACAGCGTATCGACCTGGCGCAGGCAAGCCGCCATGCGGCGTCCGACCTCAACCAGCACCCGATCGCCAAACAAATGGCCCAAGGAGTCATTGATGTTCTTGAAGCGGTCCAGGTCCAGAATGAGGATGGCGAATTCGCCTCCATCGCGCTCCGCCAGGCGCAACGCAAAGTCGACCCGCTGAGACAGCATCAGACGGTTTGGCAAGCCGGTCAGCACATCCGTGTAGGCCAGCTGCTCGATGCGCTGGTGGTTGGCCTTCTTTTCAGTCAAGTCCTTGAAGAAACCTATGCTCTGCACGATCTGCCCCTGGGCGTCACGCACGGCAATCCAGGACAGATGAACGGTACAGACGCTGTCATCACCCCGGGTATGCAGGGCCTCGCCATCCCAGTGGCCGTCACGCTGCCAGCCGCCCTGGATGCGCGAGAACAAGGCAGTGCCGCTGGTATCCCGAAACAGGTCCGGAATGTAGCGGCCCAACAGTTGCGATTCCAGGCAGCGGCTCAGGCGCATGCACACAGGATTGATGGCCACCACATGGTGCTGCGTATCGGCGATGAAAATCGCGTCCAGGCTGGCCTCGAAGACCTTGCCCGCCAGCTGCAGCTTGGCCTCGGACTCGACGCGATCGGTGATATCGCGAAACGAATACACCCGCCCGATGGCTCGGCCCTGGCTCATTTGCGGCCGGGTCACGCGCTCCAGTACGCGGCCGTTGCGCAGCAAGACGATGTCTGTTCCCTGGTAGAGCGGTGTCGCAACAATGTGCTCCATGCGCCGGCGGTATACCGCGGCGTTGTGCACGGACTCTGACATATGCTCGTACAAGGCCTGGCTATTGCGCCCCTGTAAAAGCGCGTGTGGCGCAGCCCACAACTCCGAAAAGCGCTGGTTGCACACTGTGACCACGCCATTCAGGTTGCAGGCCAATATGCCGTCCACCGTGGACTCCAGCGTGGCTTGCATCTCGGCCAGCACCAGTTCCAGCTGGCCCTCAACCTGGCGCAGCGGCCCCAGATCACGCAGTCCCACCACGTAGACAGAGCTGCCATCCGGCAACAGCACCGGGTTGACAGAGCGCTCCACCGATCGGCTGTTGCCATTGCCGCAGCGCAACGTGGTTTCAGAGCGTATGCGCTGTGAACCACCCTGCTCTAATTCGCTCCAGAAAAAAACATCTTCCAGCGCCGCCAGGAACACCGTGACCTGCTGGCCTACCACCTGTTGCCGCAACATGCCCAGCAAATCCAGCGCGGCGACGTTGACTTCCATCACGGCGTAATTTGCACCCGACACAATCCACACGGCTTCTGGCAAGCCCTCGATCAGCGTCCCCAACACGGAAGCCGTCATGTGTCGCTACCTGGCCTCTCGTAATGGGGCATCTGCTCGAAGTAGTACGCTACCCGCTGACGCGGAGACAGATAGTCCTGCACCGCGCGCGGCAGCTGCGACGGCTTCAGGCTGCGGCGAATGCCCATCTCGGGCGCATGTTCCAGATTGACGATCAGCGCTTCGTCGCGCGGCACACTGGCATCAAAAACAATCACACTGGGTTTAAGCGGCCGGCTGGAATTGACGGACACCACCATGGCATAGCCGTCGTTCACCAGCTGCACCACCGAACCCGGTGGATACACACCCATCATGCGCACAAAAGCGCCCAGGGTGACCGCGTCGAAACGCGACTTCATCTGCGCAAAAATCAGGGACAAGGCCTCGTGCGGGGTCAGCGCATTCACCAGCCGGGGCGGGTTGCACAGATTGTCATAGCGGTTGACCAGGGCCAGTATCTTGCCCATGTCCGACATGTTTGCGCCCACCAGGCCCGATGGAAAACCGCTGCCGTCGGCCAGTTCGTGGTGTTGCGACATGGCGCGCAAAACATCCTCCGATGCCCCCATGCGCCGCGCCAATACCAGGCTCAGGTCCACATGCTCCTGGTAGGCCTGCAGTTCGGACGCTGAAAACCCCGGATCTGCGGAGCGCAGGCGATCAGGCATCTGGATCTTGCCAAGATCGTGCAGCAGCCCGGCCAGGCCCAGGTCGGCCAGCGCTGCAGACGGCAGGCCCAGTGCTTTGCCCAGCAGCATGGAAATCACCATCACATTTACGGGGTGCACGGCACTGCGTTCGCCCATGGCCTCGGACAACAGGCGGATGGCAGACTCGCTCTCGGCCAGCAAGTCCTGCACACAGCGCCCCACCAGCGCCCGGCTTTCGTCATGCAGCTGTACAGGCCGCTGGGCGACCTGCTCGGTCAAACGCCGGTATTGTTGCGTGGCCTCGCCAAACCGCCGTTCGCACAAGGCCAGGCTGCGCCGCTGTGCCTCCAGACGCTCACGACGCAGATCTCGTACACGGTCTTGCCCACTTGAGTGCAGCGGGGCTACCGGCTCATGTTCCGGCTTAAAAAGCCCCGACGGATCGGACACAGGCTCATGCTGAGGCCCATCAGGCACCTCGGAAACCTCGTCGCTCTGGTCGGGGAAATAACGAACGCGGCTCAGACCCAAGGAAAGAATCGTCTTGATCTGGTCGTCCGAAGTAATCTTGAAACTACCCTTGGGAAAGGGGTGGTCCATCCAGCCTAGCTCCAGCTGGATAAACATGCCGTGGCGCAGCTGCGCGACATCAATCCATTTGGCGACGCGTTCTCCCATGGTCTTATGTGGCTACAGCTAAAAGTGGCATCGTTTAATTATGCAGCCTTGGGGTGACATTTTGTTACCAGGCGTGAAATAGTTCCTTGAAACCGACATCCCCTCGCCCCCCCTGTTATCGGTTGCGGATTTGCGCAAATTCATAGAGCAGAACCCTAGGAACAGCACCACAGCGTCCAAAAAACTCTAACGAATGCTACCAATTAAATAGCAAAATATGTAACGAAAATAAGCGGTAAAGGCCGTCTTAATCCGTCCTACGCCGGCGCCCCAGCCACCACCATGCGCCGGCACCGCCCAAGATCATCGGCACGCACAACCATTGGCCCATGCTCATACCCAGAGAGAGTAAGCCCAGGAAAGCATCTGGCTCGCGGAAAAACTCTGCAATGAAACGGAACACCCCGTAGCCAAACAGGAAGGCGGCCGCCACCTGGCCCTGCGCACGCTCCTTGCGCGCATACAACCACAGCAGAATGAACAGCAGCAGGCCCTCCATCAGGAACTGGTAGACCTGCGAGGGATGGCGTGGCAGCGGGCCGCCGTCGCGGAACACCATGCCCCAGGGCAGATCGGGTGAACTCAGCCGCCCCCAGAGTTCACCATTGATGAAATTACCCACCCGGCCCGCGGCCAGGCCGGTGGGGACGCAAGGCGCCACAAAGTCAGCCACCTGCCAAAACGGCCGTTTGCGCGAATGGGCAAACCAGACCATGGACGCAATCACGCCCAGCAGGCCACCGTGGAAGGACATGCCGCCCTGCCAGACGTACAAAATCTCCAGCGGGTGGCTCAAGTAAAAGTCAGGCTTGTAAAACAGGCAGTAGCCAATGCGCCCGCCCAGCACCACGCCCATCACGCCCAGAAACAGAATGTCCTCCACGTCCTTGCTGGCCCAGGCACCAGGACCCTGGATATGGACAAAGGGCGGATGCCGTAAGCGGCGCGTGCCCAAAAACATGAACAAGGCAAACGCGGCCAGATAGGTCAGTCCATACCAATGGACAGCCAGGGGCCCGAGTTGCAGGGCGATGGGGTTGATTTGGGGGTGGATCAGCATGGCGGCTATTTTGCATGCAGCCATGTTGCCGGCCGGTAAAGCCAGGAGCCCGGTTTGAAATTACATGGCAAATATGCCTCTGGCGCAGATAACAACTGCGCAAGCAGCTATCAAAGATATAGCTGCCCTAAACAGCACCCTGCCCCACAAACTCCACAAACCGCTCAAGCGACGGGCCGGCCCCCTGCTCCGCCCAGACCAGACTGGTTTCGCAGCCCGGCACACCAACCGCATCGGCCAGCGCCCGGTACACCACCCCCGGCCGCTGGAACTGGGTCACGCTCTGCGGCACCCAGGCCAGGCCCAGGCCGGCAGACACCAGGTTCACAATGGTCTGCATCTGTATCGCCTCCTGGGCCACCTCGGGCAGGCGCCCGGCGGCGTGGTACACGCCAAAGATCGCGTCATATAAAGACGGCACGATACGGCGCGGGAAGATCACCAGCGGCTGGTCCAGCACGTCGGCCATTGCCAGGCGGGGTTGGGCGGCCAGGGCATGCTGCTCGGGCAGGGCCAGCACCAGCGCCTCGCGGCTGACTACCTGGCGCGCCAGGCCAGGCGGTACAAAGCCGGGCGCGTGCAGCATGAAGCCCGCATCCAGCTCGCCACGCGCAAACGCCTCCAGCTGCACATCGCCCGTGGCCTCGACCAGCTCCATCTGCACCTTGGGGTACAGCGCCCGGAAGCCGCGCACCCATTGCGGCAGCAAGGCAAAGCCCACCGTGGACACAAAAGCCAGTCGCAAGCGCCCCAGCTCGCCCGCCGCCGCCGCCCGCGCGTGCTCAGGCAAAGCCTGGGCACGGGCCAGCAGATCCAGCACCTCGGGCAGCAAGGCACGGCCGGTAGCCGTCAGTTGCACGCTGCGTTTGGTGCGGTCAAACAAGCGCACTGCAAGCCGTTTCTCCAGCTGCGCAATGGCCTGGGTCAGCGGTGGCTGGGTCATGAACAGGCGCTGCGCTGCGCGGCCAAAGTGCAGCTCCTCAGCCAGCACGGCGAACTGGTTCCACAGGCGTAGTTCAATCGTATTCATATGTACAGCATATTAATAGGCATCTAAAAATAGATTGGACCCTGGTTTTCACCCGTAGCATACTCAGCGCTGCAAAAAACACCTCCCCACGCTGAAAAGAGACACCATGGAAACCAAACCCATCATCCTCAACCCCCGCTCCAAGAACATCACCGAAGGCAAGTCGCGCGCGCCCAACCGCTCCATGTACTACGCCATGGGCTACGAAGAAGGTGACTTCAAGAAGCCTATGGTCGGCGTCGCCAACGGCCACAGCACCATCACGCCGTGCAACTCCGGTCTGCAAAAGCTGGCCGATGCGGCCATCGCGGGTATTGAAGAAGCCGGCGGTAACGCACAAGTCTTCGGCACCCCGACCATTTCCGACGGCATGGCCATGGGTACGGAAGGCATGAAGTACTCGCTGGTCAGCCGCGAAGTCATCAGCGACTGCATCGAAACCTGCGTGGGCGGTCAGTGGATGGATGGCGTGGTGGTGGTCGGTGGTTGCGACAAGAACATGCCCGGCGGTCTGATGGGCATGCTGCGCGCCAATGTGCCCGCCATCTATGTGTACGGTGGCACCATCCTGCCAGGCCGCTACAAGGGCCAAGACCTGAACATCGTCAGCGTATTCGAAGCCGTGGGCCAGAACGCTGCCGGCAATATGAGCGACGAAGACCTGCTGGAAATCGAAAAACGCGCCATCCCCGGCACCGGCTCCTGCGGCGGCATGTACACGGCCAACACCATGTCCAGCGCGTTTGAAGCACTGGGCATCTCCCTGCCCTACTCGTCCACCATGGCCAATCCGCACGACGAGAAGATGAATTCGGCCAAGGAGTCGGCCAAGGTGCTGATCGAGGCCATCAAGAAGGATCTGAAGCCACGCGACATCGTGACCAAGAAGGCCATCGAGAACGCCGTGGCCGTGATCATGGCCACCGGCGGCTCGACCAATGCGGTGCTGCACTTCCTGGCCATCGCGCATGCGGCCGGTGTCGAATGGAGCATTGACGACTTCGAGCGCATGCGCAAGAAAGTGCCCGTCATCTGCGACCTGAAGCCCAGCGGCAAGTACCTGGCGGTAGACCTGCACCAGGCCGGTGGCATCCCACAAGTGATGAAAACGCTGCTGGCCGCCGGCCTGCTGCACGGCGACTGCATCACCATCAGCGGCCAGACCATTGCCGAAGTGCTGAAGGATGTGCCTGATGTGCCACGCGCCGACCAGGACGTGATCCGCCCGATCGACAAGCCCATGTACGCAGAAGGCCACTTGGCCATCCTGAAGGGCAACCTGTCGCCCGAAGGTGCCGTGGCCAAGATCACCGGCCTGAAGAACCCGGTCATCACCGGCCCGGCGCGCGTGTTCGACGACGAACAGTCCGCACTGGCGGCCATTCTGGCCGGCAAGATCGTGGCTGGCGACGTGATGGTGCTGCGTTACCTGGGCCCCAAGGGCGGTCCGGGCATGCCCGAGATGCTGGCCCCCACGGGTGCACTGATTGGTGCCGGCCTGGGTGAAAGCGTGGGCCTAATCACCGACGGCCGTTTCTCCGGCGGCACCTGGGGCATGGTGGTCGGCCATGTGGCACCGGAAGCGGCTGCAGGCGGCACCATCGCCTTTGTGCAGGAGGGTGACTCCATCACCATCGATGCGCACAAGCTGATCCTGGAGCTGAACGTGCCCGAGGCCGAGATCGCCAAGCGCCGCGAAGGCTGGACCCCGCCCGCGCCGCGCTACACCCGTGGCGTGCAGGCCAAGTTCGCCTTCAATGCATCCAGCGCCAGCAAGGGTGCGGTGTTGGACGCGTACTAAAAACCGGCCCCCATAAAAAAGCCCAAGGCCGCACGGCCTTGGGCTTTTTTACTTGCGCGGACAGATTCAGCGAGGCCGCTTGGGCGGCAGGCCCATGGCGTCACGGTGCTTGTCGATACGCGCCTGCTTGCGCTTGTCTTCGCGCTCCATGACCTTGCGCTTGGTACGGCCACTGGCATCGGACCATGCCCACCACAGAGCGGCCAGGGCAAACGGCGACAGTACGACCCACCAGTCCCAGCCTGCCACCGGAGCCCACTCCATATACTTCATGACCAGGGTCACTACCCCGATGAATAAGAACAACATTTTCGCCTCCTGGTACGGGCATATGCCGCAATCGACCTTGCCTACAATTTCCACCAAGCACTTTACTCCAACACCACACCAGACAATGCTGCGCACACTACTCAGTTTGATGCTGGTCAGCAGCGTGACCAGCCCGGCCCTGGCAGACCTGGCGCTGGCCACCTCCCAGAACTGCCTGGGCTGCCACTCCGTCGACAGAAAAAAGGTAGGGCCAGCATTCAAAGACATAGCCGCCAAATACCAGACCGACAAGACCGCCGCCGACCGCCTGGCCAACACCATCCGCAAAGGCAGCGTGTGCCCATCTGGCAGTTGCAACTGGGGCCCACTACCCATGCCGGCGAATGAGCGCGTCAGCGAGGCCGATGCCAAAAAACTGGCAGCCTGGGTGCTGACGCTGAAATAAGGCAACGGTTCCGCCATAAAAAAAGCCCGCGGCATGTGCGCGGGCTTTCAAGCATTTTAGGCCTCTAGCGCAGATACTACCTGCGCCAGCAGCTATATAAAATATAGCAACACCAATTAATAGGTTTGCCCCAGCTGCCCCAGGATCGCCGGGTTCTCCAGCGTCGACGTGTCTTGCGTGACCGCTTCGCCCTTGGCCAGGTTGCGCAGCAGACGGCGCATGATTTTGCCGCTGCGGGTCTTGGGCAGGTTGTCGCCGAAGCGGATGTCCTTGGGCTTGGCGATGGGGCCAATTTCCTTGCCCACCCAGGCGCGCAGCTCGTTGGCGATCTGCTTGGCTTCATCACCCGTCGGGCAGCCGCGCTTGAGCACCACGAAGGCACAGATGGCTTCCCCGGTCAGATCATCCGGGCGACCCACCACGGCGGCTTCGGCCACCAGGGAGGTATGCGACACCAGGGCTGACTCAATCTCCATCGTGCCCATGCGGTGGCCGGACACGTTGAGCACGTCGTCAATACGGCCGGTGATGCGGAAGTAGCCACGGTCTGCACTGCGCACGGCGCCATCACCGGCCAGGTAGATCTTGCCGCCCATTTCCTCGGGAAAATAACTCTTCTTGTAACGCTCCGGGTCGTTCCAGATGGTGCGGATCATGCTGGGCCAGGGGCGTTTGACCACCAGCAGGCCACCCGTGCCGTTGGGAATGTCATTGCCCACCTCGTCCACGATGGCAGCCATGATGCCGGGCAAAGGCAAGGTGCAACTACCAGGCACCAACGGTGTGGCGCCGGGCATGGGCGACATCATGTGACCACCGGTTTCGGTCTGCCAGAAGGTATCCACAATTGGGCAACGCTCGTGGCCCACGTTCTTGTAGTACCACATCCAGGCCTCGGGGTTGATGGGCTCGCCGACCGAGCCGAGGATACGCAGGCTGTCCAGGTTGGAGCGGTCCGGGTGCACGGCGGGATCGGATTCAGCCGCCTTGATCAGCGAGCGGATGGCCGTAGGCGCGGTGTAGAAAATGCTGCACTTGTGGCGCTCGATCATCTGCCAGAAGCGGCCCGCATTCGGGTAGGTGGGAATGCCTTCAAAAATGATCTGCGTGGCGCCCGCCGCCAGCGGGCCGTAGGCCACATAGGTGTGGCCGGTGATCCAGCCAATGTCGGCGGTGCACCAGAACACGTCATCAGAACGCAGGTCGAAGGTCCAGTCCATGGTCAGCTTGGCCCACAGCAAGTAGCCGCCGGTACTGTGCTGCACGCCTTTGGGTTTGCCGGTGGAGCCCGAGGTGTAGAGGATGAACAGCGGGTGTTCAGCCCCCACCGTCACGGGCGGGCAATCGCTGCTCTGGCCAGCAATTGCCTGGGCAAAGGTCTTGTCGCGCCCGGCCACCATATTGCAGGCCGTGGGGGTACGCTCGTACACCAGGATAGATTTCACCGACTCGCAACCGCCCTGAGCCAGACCCTCATCCACGATGGCCTTGAGCGGCAGTTCCTTGCCGCCGCGCATCTGGTAGTTGGCGGTGATGACCGCCACGGCACCCGCGTCGATGATGCGTTCGTTCAAGGCCTTGGCCGAAAAGCCACCAAACACCACGCTGTGGGTCGCGCCAATGCGGGCGCAGGCTTGCATGGCGATCACGCCTTCCAGCGTCATGGGCATGTAGATCAGCACCCGGTCGCCTTTTTGAACGCCTTCGGCCTTCAGCGCATTCGCGAACTGGCTGACACGCGCCAGCAGCTCCTTGTAGCTGGTGTGCGTCACCTTGCCGTCATCCGCCTCGAAAATCACCGCGGTTTTGTTTTCGGTGGGCGTACCTATGTGCTTGTCCAGGCAATTGGCCGACGCGTTCAATTCGCCATCGGCAAACCACTGGTAGAACGGTGCGTTGGACTCATCCAGCGTCTGGGTAAACGGCTTGCTCCATTGCAGGTTTTCACGCGCCAAGCGGCTCCAGAAGCCTTCGAAGTCCTGCTCGGCTTCGGCACACAAAGCGTTATAGCCGGCCATACCTGAAATACGGGCCGACTGCACCATTGCGTCGCTAGGGGGGAATACACGGTTCTCGATCAACACGGATTCGATCGCAGAGCTGGAACTGGTCATGGATTTGTCTCCTCAGGGTGTAGTTGGTATGTACTGGGCGGTAATGTGAATCTTGGCTCTTACACGCCGCTGACATGCAAAGTAGGCAATGATCGACAGTATCCCCAATCCTACAATCCAGCCGTAAAGTTACCAATATTCTGCGCACATATGTCCGAACCCACTTCCTCTAAAAACGCTCCGCTCGGCCCCTTACCCAGCTTTATTTTTGCCAGCCGCTGGCTACAGCTGCCGCTCTACCTCGGCCTGATTGCCGCACAAGCGGTGTACGTGGTGCATTTTTTGATGGAGTTAATGCATCTGATACAGGCCACTTTGGGCGACCAGGACGCACTACAGATCCTCATTGCCAGCGTAGGCTACAAAAACACGACCGTTCCGACCGCGTTGAATGAAACCATCATCATGCTGGTCGTTCTGGCGCTCATCGATGTCGTGATGATCTCCAACCTGCTGATCATGGTCATTGTGGGGGGCTACGAAACCTTTGTCAGCCGCATGAACCTGGACGGCCACCCTGACCAGCCAGAATGGCTTAGCCATGTGAACGCCTCGGTGCTGAAGGTCAAGCTGGCGACCGCCATCATCGGTATTTCATCGATACATTTGCTGCGCACTTTTATCAACGCGGCAAATTACGAGGTAAAAGTTCTGATGTGGCAGACCATCATCCACGCCGTATTTCTACTCAGCGCGCTGGCCATCGCCTACACCGACAAGCTGCTGACGGCCACCCACAACGCTCGACATTAAGTCCAAGCGTATTGACGATCGCCGAGGGCGGGCTCACACAAGAAGACTGCGCCGCCGCTCGGCCCCTCGCTTACGCTCAATCAACCACTTCGCAAGCTCCTCAGCCGCCATAGGACGCGCAAAATAGTAGCCCTGCAGTTCGTCACAAGCCAAGGCCCTCAATTGACCGGCCACCTGCTCCCCCTCCACCCCTTCCGCCACCACCTTCAGGCCCAGGGTATGGCCCAAGGCAATGATGGCGCGAACAATCGCCAGGTCGGTCGGATCGGTCAACATGTCGCGCACAAAAGACTGGTCTATTTTCAGCTTGTCAATCGCAAAACGCTTGAGGTACGCCAGACTGGAATAGCCCGTCCCAAAGTCATCGATCGATAGCTGAATGCCCAAAGCCTTGAGCGCCACCAGCTGCTCCTCAGCCAGGTTGGTGTTGCCCATCAGTACGGACTCCGTGATCTCGATTTCCAGCGCCGCAGGCATGACACCGTGCTGCCGCAGACAATGGCGCACCTGCTCGGCAAGATCGCCGTCGGCCAACTGCAGTGCAGACAAATTGACCGACACACTGAGGCTGCTCAGTCCCTGCCCGTGCCAGCGTGCCAACTGCGAACAAGCCTGTTGCAGCACCCAGACTCCGATCGGGCGGATCAGGCCTGTCTCTTCGGCCAAGGAAATAAAACTGGCGGATGGCACAGCCCCCAGCTCCGGGTTGTCCCAGCGCAGCAAAGCCTCCACACCCACAACGTCCAGGGTATTGGCATTCACCTTGGGCTGGTACTGCAGGCTGAACTCGCCCAATGCCAACGCCTGGCGCAAGTGCTGCTCCAATACCAGCCGGTGCTGGGCCAATTGTTCGATCTCGGGCTCGTAGAAGCGCAGCATATCGCGCCCTGCATTCTTGGCCACATACATGGCGGCATCGGCCCGCCGCATCAGTTCATCCAGATCCATACCGTCTTCAGGGTACAGCGCCACACCCACACTGCAAGACACATGCAAGGCATTGCCCTCCACATGGTGTGTCTGCCGAATCAGCGGTATCAGCCGCTGTTCGACCATTTCTTGCACCTCACTACGTTCGACAATACCGCGCAATACGATCACATATTCATCGCCACCCAGCCGGCTGACCGTATCGCCAGCCCGCAC
The DNA here is from genome assembly GCF_059415605.1 of Rhodoferax sp. GW821-FHT10B06. Classification (NCBI taxonomy): domain Bacteria; kingdom Pseudomonadati; phylum Pseudomonadota; class Betaproteobacteria; order Burkholderiales; family Comamonadaceae; genus Rhodoferax; species Rhodoferax sp. GW821-FHT10B06. Next base: position 21,144 of record NZ_JBWKNO010000009.1, read on the forward strand.
CACCCGTGTCAGCCTGCTGGCCACGGACCGCAGCACGCCATCGCCAATATGGTGGCCCAAGGTGTCGTTGATGATCTTGAAGCGGTCCAGATCAATGAATAGCACTGCGACGCGATCGCCGTCGCGCCGCGCTGCTTGCAGGGCTTCTTCCAACCTCAGCACGCACAGGGCGCGGTTGGGCAACTCCGTCAATACGTCGTGCTGCGCCAGATACTGCACCCGGGCTTCGGTACGCTTGCGGTCGGTGATGTCTACGGATATGCCGATGTACTGAGACACTGCCCCCAGACGCGAGCCGTCCCGTACGGCCGACACCATCAGCCAGGCCGGATAAGTCTCGCCCGAACGCTTGAGAAAATTCACCTCGCCTTGCCAGGCATCACGCTCCTGCAAAAAGCCATCCAGGTGCTGCCCCAAGGTTGCGGCCTGTGGCCCTTCGATCAAAAACCCAAAGTGCTCACCAATCACCTCATAAAAATCGTAAGAGGTGCTGCGGCAAAACGCGCGGTTCACACTGAGTATTTTTTGCTTGGGATCCATGATGATGATGCCCTCCGACGAGGCCTCGAACACCTTGGCCCACAGCTCCAGGCGCTTCTCCATCACCTTCAGCACATTGACGGGGGTAAACGCCGTCAGCACCGCATCCCGCCCTTGAAACTGCAAGCGACGCGCTGACAACACGGCCCAGGACGGCTCGGCAGCACCCTGCCAGCGCACCTCGAATTCATCCACCTTACCCTGGTCGGACAGGTGCTGAAAAAACCGCGCACGCACGCCATGCTCCAGACCTGTTACCCAGGGGTCACGGGTGCGGCCCCCTAGCCACAGCTGGGCCGGTGCATTGGCATGCAGTACCTCGTGGTCGGGTACGGCAGTCACCACAAGGGCGATCGGGATAGCCTCCACCAAAGCCTGCTGCGCCTGGGCTGCACGGGTACGGGCCGCCGTCTCCTGCTGCACCATGCGCTGTTCGTCCAGCTGCGCCAGCATGCCATTGAAAGCGGTGACCAATTGGCCTATTTCATCCCGGCTGTGCCACACAGCGCGCCGCGTGTGGTCGCCGGTCTGGCGCACGGCATCAGCCACCAAAGCCAGTTGCTTCAGCGGCCGCGAGATCTGCCGGGCCACCGCATACACAAGGCTGAGAATGCAGGACAACAGCAGCAGTGCCGTGCCCAGGTCCAGCCACATGCGACTGAACAGCATATCCACGCGGTCATGCAGCAGGCGGTCCAAATCGGTTGCCGTGCTCGCCCAGGCCGTGCTCATCGCATCCAGCGTCTCGGTGTAATGGATGCCCAACTGCGCAAGTATCTGGGGATCAGAGTTGCCATCGGCCAGCTCCTGCACGGCAGTCAAAAATGCGCCCAGCCTTTGCTCCAGCAGCTTGCGTCCATTCTCCAGCGCTGCGCGCTGCACCGGTGTGCCTGCGGCAAATGCCTGGTTGTAGTCGGAACGAATACCCAAGGCCACGGCATCCAGTCGGCCAGCCAATATCAACAGCTCGGTGCGCCGGTCTGTCACGCCCGACGGAATTTTGTCTGCTGCAGGTGCCTTGGGAAGTATGCGTACGGTGTCGTTCAGCACCTCCAGCAACTCGGGAAAGCGCAGCACCACCAGGGACATGGCGTAGTAGCTATCCAGGTCCGGGTCCAGAATCAAATTCGACTGGTTGCCCACCGTGGTGAGCAGCTCGCGGCCTTGCCGCACCATGCCTTTCAAGGCATTTTGGCGCTCCACCTCGTCTACTCGGGCGGCGATACGCCAGGCGGAAATGAATTCCTGGCTGGCCTGGGCGGTTTTCAGCTCTTCGTCCAGGCTTTCGCGCAATTGCTGAAAGCGTTGCAACGCAATGTCACTCTGCCCGCTCTGCGATGGCAGAAAGGGCAACATCAATACATCTCGTACCGCCACGCTGTACGCAGTGCCTCTGATCTCCTTGCGGGTGAAATCAATGGACAGGTATTTTTCGTGGATCAGGATGCCGGACACATAAATGACCGCGGTCAGGTCCAGCAGGTAAATCAGCGTAAGTTTGCGCCCCACGCTCAAGCGCCCTAGCCAACGGGTGAACGTGTTGGTCAACGCCATGGCGTTAGGCGGGCTCCGGAATCAAGACGTGGAAAGAACTGCCCCGGTGGGCAATCCTTTCCAGTAGAGCTAAGTAAGATGCCAGCTCTCCGCCGCTCAGTTGGCGGTAGGAACCAAAAACTCTCGGCTGATGTACGCGCCCAGCTCATTCACCCGGTCCAGGAACTGGGTCAGGAAAGCATGCAAGCCGGTGGCCAGGATTTCATCGATACGGGCAAACTGCAAATCGGCACGCAGTTTGCCGGCGCGGCGCAGCGTCTCGCTGCCCGGGTCGCTGGACACCAGCAGCAGGTTGTTCAGCACCTCGTTCAAGCTGCCGTGCAGCGAACGCGGCATGTCGGCGCGCAGAATCAGCAGCTCGGCGACACGCTCTGGCTTGATCACATCGCGGTACACCTTGCGGTACACCTCGAAACCCGAGACGCTACGCAAAATAGCGCTCCAGTGGTAGAAGTCGTACTCCTGGTCCTTCTCATTGGCAGTGCCAAAGAAGTCGCTTTGCACCGCATGGAACTTGACATCCACCAGGCGCGCAGTGTTGTCGGCCCGCTCCAGGAATGTACCCAAGCGCAGGAAGTGAAATGCCTCGTCCTGCAGCATGGTGCCCAGGGTCACGCCGCGCGACAGATGCGAGCGGAACTTGACCCATTCGAAAAACTGCGCCGGGTCGTTTTCAAACTCGCCGGACTTCAGCATGCGGTTGACTTCCAACCAGGTGGTGTTCAGCGTCTCCCAGACCTCGGTGGTCAGGGTGCCACGCACCGCACGGGCATTCTCACGCGCCGCGCGCAGGCAGGAGATGATGGAGGATGGGTTTTCTTCGTCCTTCACCATGAACTCCATCACCGACTGCGAGGTGATGGCACCATGCTTTTCGGTGTAGGGGTGCAGCAGTTCGCTGATGGACAACAGGCCTTGCAGCCCCACCTGGGCCACTGCGTTGGACTGGGGCAGCAGGGCCGTTTGGTAGTTGATATCCAACATGCGCGCTGTGTTCTCCGCGCGCTCGGTGTAACGGGACATCCAGAATAAATGGTCAGCGGTGCGTGACAGCATGAGGTCGTTCCTTGTTCTGTGTGTCTACGTGTCTAGGATTGGGATTGGCTGTGCACGGCAGGCACGGTCGCGGGTACGGAGTCGTCCTCCAGAATCCAGGTGTCTTTGGTACCGCCGCCCTGGGACGAGTTCACCACCAGCGAGCCATCTTTCAGGGCCACGCGGGTCAAACCGCCGGGCACCATCTGTACTTCCTTGGCAGACAGCACAAACGGCCGCAAATCGATGTGGCGCGGCGCAATGCCAGACTCCACAAAGGTCGGGCAGCTCGACAGGCTGAGCGTGGGCTGGGCGATATAGCCGCTAGGGTTGGCCAGCAGCGCGGCACGGAACTCCTCAATCTCGGCCTTGGTCGATGCCGGCCCCACCAACATGCCGTAGCCGCCGGCGCCATGCACCTCCTTGACCACCAGGTCTTTCAGGTTGGCCAGGGTGTAGGCCAGGTCGTCCTTGTTGCGGCACATGAAGGTGGGCACGTTGTTCAGGATGGGCTTTTCACCCAGGTAGAACTCGATCATCTTGGGCACATAGGGATAGATGGACTTGTCGTCTGCCACGCCAGTACCCACGCCGTTGCAGATGGTCACGTTGCCGGCACGGTAGGCGGCCATCAGGCCGTCACAACCCAGGGTGGAGGTGGGGCGGAAGACCTGCGGGTCCAGGAAGTCGTCGTCCACGCGGCGGTAGATCACGTCCACCCGCTTCGGGCCACGTGTGGTGCGCATGTAGCAGAAGTTGTCCTTGACGAACAGGTCCTGGCCTTCGACCAGCTCGATACCCATTTGCTGCGCCAGGAAAGCATGCTCGAAGTAGGCGCTGTTGTACATGCCGGGGGTCAACACCACCACCGTCGGGTCGGCCGTGGCGGCGGGTGCCGAAGCACGCAAGGTCTCTAGCAGCAGGTCGGGGTAATGGGCCACCGGTGCCACGCGGTGGCTGCTGAAGAGGTCGGGGAAGAGGCGCATCATCATCTTGCGGTCTTCCAGCATGTAGCTCACACCGCTGGGCACGCGCAGATTGTCTTCCAGCACGTAGTACTCACCGTTGCCCTGGGCATCGGGGGCGCGCACGATGTCCACGCCGGAGATGTGCGAGTAGATGTTGTTCGGCACGTCCACGCCCATCATCTCGGGGCGGAACTGGGCGTTGTTCACCACCTGCTCGCGCGGGATGATGCCGGCCTTCAGAATTTCCTGGTCGTGGTAGACGTCGTGGATGAAGCGGTTCAAGGCGGTGACGCGTTGCACCAGGCCTTTTTCCATGCTGCCCCACTCGTGGGCAGGGATGATGCGGGGGATGAGGTCAAACGGGATCAGGCGCTCGGTGCCCGAGCCGTCCTCGTCCTTGGCACCGTACACGGCAAAGGTGATACCGACGCGGCGAAAGATCATCTCGGCCTCTTCACGCCGCTTGGCCATCATGTCGCCCGGCTGCTTGGCCAGCCATGCGTCATAGATCTTGTAGTGATCCCGGATCTGCTTTCCCTTAGAGAAAAACTCATACGGTAGCGCTGTATACATTTCGTCAAATTTCTGCATAAGTTTTCATCTCCTGAAACCAAAGAATAGCAAGTAACGAGCCATGTTGATGTGTAAATGCGCAACTCGCACAAATTAAGCGCACAACGCTGGGACCTATGTTCGCCGCATCCATCGTAACGACATTTCAGAGCGCTCCATCCGCCAACTGGTGCTGCCAATAGTGCGGCGCTTGCTGCCGATCGCAGACCACGCGCTGCGGCGCCACCGACTGCCAGGTGGCCGCCCCACAGTGGCTGCTGTCCACCACCTGGATGCCGCGCTCCTGGTAGCGCGCCAGTACTGGCGGTGCGGGGTGGCCAAAGCGGTTGCGGTAACCCGCTTGCACCAGCGCAAAACGGGGTCGCACCGCGTCCAGAAACGCCGGGCTGCTGGAAGTCTTGCTGCCGTGGTGGGGCACCAGCAGCACATCGGCCCGCAGGGTGTCCGCCCCACCCACCAAACGCGCCTCCTGGGGTTGCTCGATATCGGCCACCAGCAGGGCGGTATGTGCGCCGTTCGATACGCGTAGCACGCAGCTCAGCGCATTCGGTTTTGCGGGGCCGGCGTAGTCGCCCGCCAGGGGATGCAGTACGTCAAACCGCACGCCATCCCAGTCCCAACCCTGCCCGGCGGCACAGCGCGTGACCGAGCGCAGCGTTTGCAAAGGGTGGCCGGATTCAATGGAGCTCAGCAGCTCCGCCTGCGGCTGCAGCCCCAGCACCGAGGCCGCGCCGCCACTGTGGTCGCTGTCGCGGTGGCTGACCACCACCGTGTCCAGCGTCTCGGCCATGGCGCGCAGCAAAGGCAGCAGCACCCGCTGACCGGCATCGCTGTCCTGGCCCCAGCGCGGGCCCGTGTCGTATAGCAGGCTGTGGTGGGCCGTGCGCACCAGCACGGCATTGCCCTGGCCGATATCGGCCGCCAGCAATTCAAATTGACCTTCAGGCGGACGCGGCGACTGCCACAACAGCACCGGCAACAACATGGGCAAACCCAGCGCACGCACACTCCAGGGTACCGGCAACACCAGCACCACACCACCCAAAACGCCTGCAGCGCCCATCCACAGTGCGGGAGAAGCTACCGAAACCGTAGCAAATGGTAGCTGCACCAGATACTGCAAAACCCAGCCCAGGCCATCGATGCTGCCGGCTGCCAGCTGCCACACCGGCGGCAGCAGCACCCCCAGCATGCACAAGGGCGTGACCACCAGCGTCACCCAGGGAATGGCCAGCAGATTGGCCAGCAAGCCCACCACCGAGACCTGCTGGAACAGCAGCAGCGTCAAGGGCGTGAGTGCCAGCGTAATCGTCCACTGCTCACGCAACATGGAGCGGAATCGGCCTCCAGCGCTGGTATCACCTGCGCCAGCAGCTCCCAAATCTGTAGCAAACAGCACGGCCACCGCGACGAAACTCAGCCAGAACCCCGCCTGCAGCAAGGCCCAGGGATCAATCGCCACCACCACCGCACAAGCCAGCAGCCACACGGAGGGCCAGGGCCAGCTGCGGCCGCTCAGGCGCAATACGCCCACCGTCGCCAGCATCCATACCGTGCGCTGCGAGGGCACGCCCCAGCCACTGAATACCGCGTAGACCAGCGCCAACATCAACCCACCCACCAAAGCCACCTGCGGCACCGGCAGCCACAGGCCGGCGCGCCAGCCCAGCACATCGCTACGCCGCCACAGCCAACCCACCAAGCCCGCAGCCAGCCAGGCAAACATGGTCACGTGAAGCCCGGAGATGGACATCAAATGGGCTACGCCAGCGGCTCTGAACATATCCCAATCCGTTCGTTCGATGGCACCCTGGTCGCCCACCACCAGGGCCGCAATCACGCCGGCCAAATGGCGGTCCGCCACATGCAAATAAATGGCGTCGCGCACGGCCTGGCGCGCCCGCTCTACCGGGTGCCACCAAGTGCTGTCCAGCAGCTGAGGCGCTACATCGTTGGGGCCGGCACGCACATAGCCGGTGGCCTGCACGCCCTGCTCCCACAACCAAAGCTCAAAGTCGAATCCATGGGGATTGCGCCCGCCGTGCGGCGCCTTCAAGCGCAGTGTCATCTGCCAGCGTTGGGCGGCGCGCAGGTCTGGCAGCTGGCGCTGCAGCTCCCATTGCGTGGCGCTGCCACCCGCGCCGAAAGCCAGCACGCCGTCATACCAGGACAGGTCGATGCGCGGCGGCACGGCAACCGGCACATTGCCCATGCGGGCGGACTCCACTTCCAGCCGAAAACGCAGGCCCGACTCGGTACGCTGTGGCATCTGCGCCACCATCCCGACCACCGTGATGTCTCGCCCCTCCAGCGTGGGGTCAAGCGCGGTTTGGACAAAGGCCGAGCAGCGCAGGCCACACAACCCGAAGGCCAGCAGCAAGACACCCAGAAAAGCCAAGGCCCATCGGGCCATCCCATGCATCCAAGGCGCTGCGAAGGCTATTCTTTTGATAGCTACACATGCAATCAAAACAAGCGCTAGCAGCATGATCAACACATAAACCTGCCAAGACCACAGCTGCGCCTGCCCGAGCTGCAGTGCCGTACCCGCCACCCAGCCTGCCAAGCCAGGAGCCACCAGCACCACGCGTTTAATCTCAGACGGCCATGGGTTTTGCATAGAGTTATGTTGAACTGCCACAGTATCTACACATTCTCGTGGCTCAGGACTTGCTAGTATGCGGGCAGGCCAAGACGTTGTCTGGCCAGAACTTTCCAGCTACCAAGAGACACATACATGTCGATCCACGCCGCACTGAACCACGTTACGCACTATAAGTACGACCGCCCGGTCAACCTCGGCCCCCAAGTCATCCGTCTGCGCCCTGCCCCCCATTGCCGCAGCAATGTCATCTCTTACTCGCTGAAAATCGAACCCGCCAACCATTTCGTGAACTGGCAGCAGGACCCGTTCGCCAACTACCAGGCCCGCCTGGTGTTCCCCGAGAAAACCACCGAATTCAAGGTCACCGTGGACCTGGTGGTCGAAATGGCGGTGTACAACCCCTTCGACTACTTCCTGGAGCCCGAGGCCCAGCACTTTCCCTTCAAGTACAAGGACGGTCTAAAGGAAGAACTCTCTCCCTATCTGGCAACCGAGCCTGTCACGCCGCTGGTGCAAGCCTATCTGGACAAGCTGAATCTGGAGAAGCAGCCGACCAATGACTTTCTGGTCTCCATCAACCAACAGGTCCAGCACGACATCAAATACCTGATCCGCATGGAGCCCGGTGTGCAAACGCCGGAAGAAACCCTGGAGAAAGCCAGCGGCTCCTGCCGCGACTCCGGCTGGCTGCTGGTGCAGTTGCTGCGCCATTGCGGCCTGGCGGCACGCTTCGTATCTGGCTACCTGATCCAGCTGACCCCCGACGTGAAAGCCCTGGACGGCCCCAGCGGCACGACAGTGGATTTCACCGACCTGCACGCCTGGTGCGAAGTCTTCCTGCCCGGTGCCGGCTGGGTCGGCCTGGACGCCACCTCAGGCCTGTTTGCAGGCGAAGGCCACATCCCCCTGGCCTGCACGCCCCAGCCCTCCAGCGCCGCGCCGATTGAAGGCGGCGTGGACAAGGCCGAGGTCGAATTCGAACACCACATGCAGGTCACGCGCCTGTATGAATCGCCACGCGTCACCAAGCCCTATACCGACGAGCAATGGGCCGAGGTGCTGGCCCTGGGTGAAAAAGTGGACCAGGACCTGGTCGCCGGCGATGTGCGCCTGACCATGGGCGGCGAGCCCACCTTTGTCGCCGTGAACGACCGAGACGCCGCCGAATGGAATACCGATGCCCTGGGCCCCACGAAGCGCGGCTTCGCCACCGAGCTGGTGCAAAAGCTGCGCGACGAATACGGCCAGGGCGGTTTTCTGCACTTTGGCCAGGGCAAGTGGTACCCAGGCGAGCAACTGCCACGCTGGGCGTTGAATATCTTCTGGCGCGCCGACGGCCAACCCGTGTGGCGCAACCCCGCCCTGTTTGCCGATGAGCGCCAAGCCTCCAACTACACCAGCGAAGACGCACAGCGGTTCACCCAACGTCTGGCCGAAAACCTGGGCATCACCACCAAGTTCATCCTGCCCGCCTACGAAGACGTGTGGTACTACCTGTGGCGCGAGCGCCGCCTGCCTGTCAACGTAGACCCGTTCAACTCCAAGCTCAGCGACGAGATGGAACGCGCCCGCCTGCGCCGTGTTTTCGAGCAAAAGCTGGACTCGGTGATCGGCTATGTGCTGCCCGTGCGCCCCGCCGACGGCCCACGCCTGGCCGGCCCGGTGTGGACCACCGGCCCCTGGTTCCTGCGCGACGAGCGCATGTACCTGATGCCCGGCGATTCGCCCATGGGCTTCCGCCTGCCGCTGGACTCCTTGCCATGGGTCAGCGAGGCCGAGTTCCCCTACATGATCGAGCAGGACCCGTCGATTCCACGCCCCGGTCTGCCCGAATCCAGCAGCATTTACGCCCGCTACGCCAACCGGGCTGCGGCGCGCGCAGCAGGCTTCACCAGCAGCGCCACCGCCGTAGGCGGCCCGCTGCGTCCGACCCAGGTGCCCACCCTGACCGAACGTGCCAGCATGCCCTACCAGGCCGGTGGTACGCCGCAGCCCGAAGCCGCGCGGCAACGCCAGGACGGCTCGGCCAGCGCACTCGGCGCAGTGCCCCCGTTGGCGAACGCGTCCCGCCCCGGGCAAACCGAACCCGCCGACTTCAACCGCGTGCCGGCACGCAACGAGTCTGCATACTGGGTAGGACGTACCGCGCTGTGCGTGGAAGTACGCGACCCGCGCCGCGCCAGCGGCCCCAAGGCCGAAGCCGTGGGTACCAAGTCCGGCGTGATCTACGTCTTCATGCCGCCACTGGAGCTGCTGGAGGACTACATTGAACTGCTGTCCGCCGTGGAAAACACGGCCGAGCAACTCGGCGTCAAGCTGGTCCTCGAAGGCTACCCACCTCCGCGTGACCCGCGCCTGAAGCTGCTGGCCGTGACACCCGACCCTGGCGTGATCGAGGTCAACGTACACCCGGTCACCTCCTGGGGCGAGTTGGTCTACAACACCGAATTTCTGTACAACGCCGCATTTGAATCGCGTCTGAGCGCCGAGAAGTTCATGACCGATGGCCGCCACGTGGGCACCGGCGGCGGCAACCACTTCGTCATGGGTGGCGCCACCCCGGCGGAAAGCCCGTTCCTGCGCCGGCCCGAGCTGCTGACCAGCCTGCTGGTCTACTGGCACAACCATCCGTCGCTGAGCTATCTGTTCAGCGGCATGTTTGTCGGCCCGACCAGCCAGTCGCCACGCGTGGACGAGGCCCGCAACGACCAGCTCTACGAGCTGGAGATCGCGGTCGAGCAAGTCGCCAAGAACCGTGAAAAATATGGCCAAGACATGCCGCCATGGATCGTGGACCGCACACTGCGCAACATCCTGATCGACGCCACCGGCAACACCCACCGCAGCGAGTTCTCCATCGACAAGATGTACTCGCCCGACAGCGCCACGGGCCGCCTGGGCCTGCTGGAGTTCCGCGCGTTCGAGATGCCACCCCATGCCCGCATGAGCATTGCCCAACAGTTGCTGCTGCGCGCTCTGGTGGCCCGGTTCTGGAACGAACCGTACAAGGCGCCCGCCACGCGCTGGGGTACCGAGCTGCACGACCGCTTCATGCTGCCAACCTTCATCGAGATGGACTTCAACGACGTCATCGACGAGATGAACATGGCCGGCTACGCGTTCGACAAAAGCTGGTTCGCGCCGCACCTCGAATTCCGCTTCCCGCTGGTGGGCGACATCCAGACCCATGGCATGACGCTAACGCTTCGCAATGCGCTGGAGCCCTGGCATGTGCTGGGCGAAGAAAGCACGTCCAGCGGCACCGCCCGCTATGTGGATTCGTCCCTGGAGCGCATGGAAGTGCGCGTGACCGGCTTCAACCAAAGCCGCTACGTGGTCACCTGCAATGGCCATGCCGTGCCGCTGCAACCCACGGGCACCGTGGGCGAATATGTATCGGGCGTGCGCTACCGCGCCTGGAACCCGCCATCGGCCCTGCATCCGACCATCGGCATCCATGCGCCGCTGACCTTCGACATCGTGGACACCTGGATGAAGCACTCGGTAGGTGGCTGCCAGTACTTCGTGACCCATCCAGGCGGTGTGAACTACGAGAACTTCCCGGTCAATGCGAATACCGCAGAAAGCCGCCGTTTATCGCGCTTCACACGCATGGGCCATACCCCTGGCGAAATGCGCGTCCCCCCGGCCACCATCAACGTGCCCGGCAGCCGCGAGTTCCCATTCACCCTGGATCTGCGTCGCTGATCCACCCGCCGCCCGTAACGGGTGGCATATGTTTATGCACGGGGGCATCCGCCTGCGGCGTTTGCCCCCTCATCTGGTGTGACAATTGGGTGAATTGTGGAAAATCAGAACACCCCCCTATTTCAAATGCCCATGTCGCAGGACCCACGAGCCCTGGCGTCTGTGCTTGCGCGCAGCGCAGCCCTAGGGCATTTTGATGAGTTACGCGGCCAAGCCAGGGCATCCGACGCCAGTCCGCACAAGTCCGCCGCCGAGCGCGCGCCCCTGGTACCCGAGTGGAACCATTTCTTTGAACACCTGGGCTCCAGCGGCTTTGCCGACCTGAACCGGCGCACCGAACAGTTGCGGCGCCAGATCCACGACAACGGCGTCACCTACAACGTTTATGCCGACCCGGAGAACCCACAGCGGCCCTGGTCGCTGGACCTGTTCCCGCTGATCGTCACCCCGGAAAGCTGGCAGCAAATCGAAACCGGCGTGCTGCAACGTGTGCGCGTACTGGACCGTGTGTTGGCCGATATCTACGGCCCCCAGCAACTGCTGGCGCAAGGCTTGTTGCCGCCCGACCTGGTGCAAGGCCACCCTGGCTATCTACGCTCCATGCATGGCGTGCAGCCCCTGGGCAGCACCCATCTGCACGTGGCAGCCTTTGACCTGGCGCGCGGCCCCGACGGCAACTGGTGGGTGGTATCGCAGCGCACGCAAGCCCCTTCGGGACTGGGCTATCTACTGGAAAACCGGCTGTCCATCTCGCGCCTGTTCCCGCAAGCCTTCGAGTCCATGCACATCCAGCGGCTGGCCGCTACCTACCAGGCCTTGGTGGATGGTCTCAAGCGCATGAGCCCGGCAGGCAAGGACGCCCATATCGCCCTCCTCACCCCCGGCCCCTACAACGAAACCTATTTCGAGCACGCCTACCTGGCACGCTACCTGGGTCTGACGTTGGTAGAAGGCAGCGACCTCACGGTGCGCGACCAGCGCCTGTACCTCAAGACCCTCAAGGGCCTGGAGCCCGTGCACGGACTGCTAAAACGCCTGGACGACCAGTTTCTGGACCCGCTGGAGCTGCGGCCTGACTCCCGCCTGGGCGTCCCCGGGCTGCTGCAAGTCATACGCGCGGGCAATGTGCTGATGGCCAACCCGCCCGGTTCGGCCTTCCTTGAATCCCCCGCTTTGCTGGGTTTTCTGCCGGCCCTGTCGCGCCACTTGCTGGGCGAAGACCTGCAACTGCCGGCCCTGCCGACCTGGTGGTGTGGCGAGCGCGCCGCCATGGAAGCCGCCCTGCCCGAACTCGGCAACTGCGTGATCAAGCCAACCTACCAGGGTGCTGCCAGCCGCCGCTCGTTTGACGCCGTGCTGGGCAAATCCCTGTCGCGCCGCGAACTGGACGAATGGGCCGGCCGCATCCTGCGCCAGGGTGACGAATACACAGTGCAAGGCTATATGCCGCTGTCGCAAATGCCCACCTGGAGTACCCAGCCCGGCCAACCGGCACGCATTGCGCCGCGCTCCACGATGCTGCGCGTATTTGCTGTGTCGGATGGTCCGCAGTCCTGGCGCGTACTGCCTGGCGGCCTGGCGCGCATGGTGAATGCTGGCGACAGTGTGGCCTCCATGCAGCGCGGTGGCAGCAGCGCCGACGTATGGGTCAAGGCCCAGGGCGAAGTGGACCGTACCACGCTGCTGCATACCAGCCTGTCACCCGAGGCCGTGACCCGGCGCAGCCACCGCGTCACCAGCCGCGCCGCTGAAAACCTGTTCTGGCTGGGACGCTATGCCGAGCGTACCGAAAACACCTTACGCCTGGCACGCGTCACGTTGGAAGGCCTGGGGGGCGAGGACCAAACGGCCACACCCTTCCTGTCCTGGCTGCATGAGATGTCGGTACAGCATGGCCTGGTGCTGGCCGCTGTACCCTCTCCGCTGCAGGCTCGGCGGGTGTTTGAACGCTCACTGATCGCCGCACTGGCCGACCCCAATGCCGCGCACAGCGTGGGCTACAACCTGCGGGCCATCAAGAACACGGCCGCCACGCTGCGTGAACGACTGTCGCAAGAGCACTGGAACGTCATCCTGCGCGCCGAGGAGAAGTTCTTCAGCCGCTGCGCCCGCAATGGCCGTGGCGGCGACTTTTCTCCAATCGAAGCCTTGCAGGTACTTGAAGCCACCAGCACCCATCTGGCCGCCATGACCGGCGCCCAAACCGATCGCATGACGCGCGATGATGGCTGGCGCCTGCTAAGCATTGGCCGCCATATCGAACGTCTGGGCTTTTTGTCCAGCGCTTTGGCACGTGGCTTCAAAACCGGATCCGTGGCCAACACCGGCGGCTTTGAAGCCATGGTGTCACTGTTTGACAGCAGCATCACCTTCCATTCGCAGTACCAGCAAAGCCGCGAAGTCGTGGCCCTGCTGGACCTGCTGGTGCTGGACCGCGATAACCCCCGCTCGCTGGCCTGGGTCGCCCAGACCCTGCGTGGTCGCCTGGCCAAGCTGGCTGGCAGCGCGCCGAATGAGCTCAGCCCCATGGCCCAAAAGGTGGTGGCACCGGCCGACTGGGATCTGGCCAAGCTGTGCAGCGTGGACGCCCAGGGGCACTACAGCCACCTGATACGGCTGCTGACGCAATGTGCACAATGTGCCTATGACACCTCGGATGAAATCAGCGCCACCTACTTCACCCACTCGCGGGACGCCAAGCGAAGCCTGGGAGCCTGAGTTGCACCCGCATGCCCGCCAGGCCGCGCACGGCGCAACCCATTGAAAAGGCCACCAAGATGCGCTTGGAAATCACCCACGAAACCAGCTACACCTACCATCCGGCAGTTGAAACGGCCCAGCATGTAGCGCATTTGCGCCCGCCCAGCAGTGCCCACCAGCAGCTACTGAGCCATACGTTGGAAATCAGCCCCACGCCCAGCCAGCTGACCCAGTCTTTGGATGTGTACGGCAATCTGTGCTCGTTCTTCTCGCTGCAGGCCGCCCATGAAAAACTGTGCGTGATCGCCCGCAGCGTGGTCAACACCCGCGAGCCCGCCTGGGCTCAGAGCGGCGTGCCCTGGGAACAGGTGCGCGAGCGCTTTCGCTACCAAGCCGGCAGCCGCTTCAATCCGGCAGCAGAATTCGTGTTTGCGTCCCCCTATGTGCCGCGCCATGACGATTTCGCGGCCTATGCACGCCCCAGCTTCGCTCCTGGAGTACCCCTGCTGGTAGCGGCACAGGACCTGATGGAGCGCATCTATACCGACTTCACGTATTCATCCGAAAGCACCGAGGTCAATACACCCGCAGTAGAGGCACTAGCGCTACGCCAAGGCGTATGCCAGGACTTTGCCCACATCATGGTGGCCTGCTGCCGTGCCATGGGCTTACCGGCGCGCTATGTGAGCGGCTACCTACTGACGCACCCGGCACCAGGCCAACCCCGGCTGATTGGCAGTGACGCCTCCCACGCCTGGGCATCCGTCTATGTGCCCGACATTGTGGGTGACCAGGGCTGGTGTGACTTCGACCCCACCAACAACCGCATGCCGGGTGAAGACTATGTGACCCTGGCCACAGGCCGTGACTATTCCGACGTGTCACCGATGCGCGGCGTCATCCATGGCGGCGCCAGCCACACCTTGCGCGTCGCCGTCACCGTGATGCCACTGGAAGCCGCACCGGTATCCTATGCCCACCTGACCCAACGCCAGGGGCAGACCGGTTCAGGCCAAACAGACGGCGGCGCATCGCAAAGCCAATCCCAAAGCAGCAGCTGGTTGCCCTCGCCCACGCAATGGCAATCCTGAACCGAATCTGCGCCCACTTACTATCAAATAGATAGCTGCCTGCGCAGATAAAACCTGCGCTACAACCATTTTTCATCATAAGGAAGCACCATGGACATTTACGCCAAGCTCAAAGAACTCAACATCACCCTGCCCCCCGTTTCTACGCCGGCAGCAGCCTATGTACCCTTTGTACAAACCGGCAATCTGGTGTTCCTGAGCGGCCATCTGGCCAAGCAGGATGGCAAGGTCTGGGTGGGACAACTCGGCAAGAACATCAGCACTGCCGAAGGCCAAGCGGCCGCCCGCGCTGCGGCGGTTGACCTGCTGGGCACGCTGCACGCTGCAGTCGGCGATCTGAACAAGATCACCCGCATCGTCAAAGTCATGTCCCTGGTGAACTCCACCGCTGACTTCACGGAGCAGCACCTGGTGACCAACGGTGCCAGTGAATTGCTGGGCACAGTGTTCGGCCCGGTGAAAGGCGCGCATGCACGCAGCGCTTTTGGCGTGGCGCAAATCCCCTTGGGTGCTTGCGTAGAGATCGAACTGGTTGCGGAAGTCGCGTAACCCAAACTCGGCTTAAAAAGTCTCCCAGTCGCCTTCGCCACCCGCTGAGGCGCTGGGCCGACTTGCGGCAGCTGCCTTGGGCGCAGCCAAGGTCCGTGCTGGAGGGCTGGCCACCTTCTTCGCTGCCGCAGTTGCAACAGGTTTTTGGGTGGCCAATTTGGCTGCGGGCTTGGTACTGTGGCCAGTGGCAACAGCGGCTTTGGCCGGTGCAGCATGCCGGGACAGCGTGGACTGACCCTGGATAGATGGGGGCACTTTGAACACCGCCACGGCGGATGCCAACTGCGCCGCCTGTTCCCGCATACTGCTGGCCGCAGCCGCGCTTTCTTCCACCAAGGCTGAATTTTGCTGGGTCATTTGATCCAACGTCACCACGGCTTGGTTGATTTCACCGATGCCCGAACTTTGCTCGTTGGCCGCCGAGGTGATCTCGCCCACGATATCGGTCACACGCTTGACCGACTGCACGATGTCAGTCATGGTACTGCCAGCCTGCGCCACCAGTCGTGCGCCCGACTCCACCTTCTCCACAGAACTATCAATCAAGTTCTTGATCTCTTTGGCGGCTTGGGCGCTGCGTTGCGCTAGGCCGCGCACTTCACTGGCCACGACCGCAAAACCACGGCCCTGCTCGCCCGCACGGGCCGCTTCCACAGCCGCATTCAACGCCAGAATATTGGTTTGAAAGGCAATGCCATCAATGACGCCGATGATGTCCGCAATCTTCTTGCTACTGGCATTGATGTCCTCCATCGTCACCACCACCTGCTTGACAACTTCACCCCCCTTTTGCGCCACGCTGGAAGCATTCGCAGCCAAGGTACTGGCTTGGTGTGCGCTGTCGGCACTCTGACGCACAGTATTGGTCAAGTGGTCCATGGACGCAGCTGTCTGCTGCAGATTGCTGGCTGTCTGCTCGGTGCGGGCAGCCAGATCATTGTTGCCACTGGCGATTTCAGCGCTGACGGTCGCAATGTTGTCCGTGCTCTGACGAACCTGGTGCACCATTAGTCCCAGTGACTGGCTCATTGCGCGCAAAGACCGCAGCAGATCGCCAAACTCATCCTGGCGGGTCGAATCAATCTCTGTACTGAGATCACCTTCGGCAATACGAGCCGCCACAAAATTAGCCTGCTCCAGCAACTGCCGGATGCTATTGATCAACCAGTATGCACCGCCCAACAATCCCAGCACCAACAGCGCCAGCCCCACACAGACAACCTGGAACAGCATTGCCCGCTGCGCATTG
Source organism: Rhodoferax sp. GW821-FHT10B06 (assembly GCF_059415605.1). Lineage (NCBI taxonomy): Bacteria > Pseudomonadati > Pseudomonadota > Betaproteobacteria > Burkholderiales > Comamonadaceae > Rhodoferax > Rhodoferax sp. GW821-FHT10B06. Next base: position 37,716 of record NZ_JBWKNO010000009.1, read on the forward strand.
GTTTCCACCTCCAATCGGGCCTGGGCTTGCTCCTGCATTTCCACGAATTTGCGCTGTTCGCTCAAATAATTGACAACTGCGGTCTTCACCTCGCCTTTCAGCAAAGCTTGGGCCTCGTCGGTTTTGCCATCTTTTTTGAGCTGCAATGCCCGCGCCCGCGAATCCAGCACAAGTTTGCGGTTGGCCGCAATTTTGTCCAGCTGAGCCTTGTCCTCAGGCGACAACTCCATGGCCGTGATCTCTTTTTGGATCTCGGTAATTTGGCTACTGGTCGCCGCAGTCGGCTCCTTAAACGCCTCGCTGACCGAAGCATCCGAACTCATCAAGCCGGCCTCGGCCCGCACCGCATTCAGCGCCGTCAAACCGGCCCACTGGGTAGAACGCACCACACGCAGCTCCATACCCCGCTGCGCCGTTGCCCCTTCAATCGCCAATTTCGCGGAACGAAACCCAAGCAGCCCAACCAACATCAGCACGAGAACTACGACAACCCCCACCGCCAACCAGAGTTTGGCCGCCACTCGCAAATTGCTGAATTTCATGCTGTGCTCCTTGTAATGAGTGCATTCCATCTTTCGCGAATTGTGACAGACATCCCCCGAAAACATGAAGCCGGTATTGCCCCGGTTACATACTCTATTCCAACCTTAATACAGCACTCGGCTTGAACCCCAGATCCGCTAATTTGCCCTTGCGCCCACGCACCGCACGGGCATTGTTCAGGCTACGGATTTCCAGGGTTTCAGAACGCGGTTTGGCCCCACGCCCCACACCATCGATGCGGATGCTGCGCGTGTAAGCCACGGCGCCGGCCAGGCTGTCCTTGTCTTCCAGATCGATCATCATCAGACCACGTCCGCCCTTGGGTTGATTCTTCAACTCTGTGATCTCGAAGGTCAGAATACGCCCACCCACCGATGCGCAGGCCACATGGGTTGCCGGCAGCACTGGCTGGCCACCGCCACCACCGCTGGCGTGCGACGGTGCACACACCGTCTCGCCCTCACCCACGGTGATGAAGGCCTTGCCACCTTTTTGGCGCGACAGCATGTCCTCCACCGTAGCCAGAAAGCCGTAGCCGCCAGAGCTGGACAGCAGCAGGCAAGCAGCAGCCGGGCCGGCAAAATAATGCGCCACCTGGGTACCAGGCTCCAGCTCGATCAGCGTGGTCACGGGCTGGCCATCACCCCGTGCACCCGGCAGCGAGGCGACCGGCACGGTGTAGACCCGACCGACCTTGTCCTTGGCCGTGCCGAACACCAGCAAAGTATCGACACTACGGCACTCGAAAGTGCCGTACAGCGCATCGCCCGACTTGAAGCTGTACTCGGCCGCCGCTCCAGCGGCCCGGTCCTTGGCCCAGCCCTTTTGGGCACGGACCCAACCTTTTTGCGAGACCACCACGGTGACGGGTTCGTCCACCACCTTGACCTCGACCACGGCACGCTTTTCGGTTTGGATCAGGGTACGGCGTGCATCGGCGAACAGTTTGGCATCGGCCTCGATCTCCTTGACCATCAGGCGGCGCAGCACGGTGGGGTTGGCCAGCAACTCCTCCAGCTTGGCCTGTTCTTCGCGCAGGTTCTTCAGCTCCTGCTCGATCTTGATGGCTTCCAGCCGGGCCAGTTGGCGCAGGCGGATTTCCAGAATGTCTTCGGCCTGGATGTCGCTGAGATTGAAACGCGCGATCAAGGCCGCCTTGGGCTCGTCTGCCGTGCGGATGATGGCAATCACTTCATCGATATTCAGCAGCACCATGTGCCGGCCTTCGAGGATGTGGATGCGAGCCAGCACCTTGTCCAAACGGAAGCGCGAACGGCGCTGCAGCGTGGTCTGGCGGAATGTGATCCACTCCTGCAGCATCTGGCGCAACGACTTCTGCATGGGCCGCCCATCCAGGCCAATCATGGTCAGGTTAACCGGCGCAGAGGTTTCCAGGCTGGTATGCGCCAGCAGCGCAGTGATCAGCTCCTGCTGCTCGATACGGCTGGTCTTGGGCTCAAACACCAGGCGTACGGCAGCTTCCTTGTTCGACTCGTCGCGCACCACGTCCAGCACCGACAGCACCGAGGCCTTCAGCTGGGTCTGCTCCAGGCTCAGGGCCTTTTTGCCAGCCTTGATACGCGGGTTGGTGAGTTCTTCAATTTCTTCCAGCACGCGCTGGGTGCTGACGCCGGGTGGCAGCTCATGCACCACCAGCTGCCACTGGCCGCGCGCCAGCTCTTCGATCTTCCACCGGGCGCGCACCTTGAGCGAGCCACGGCCGGTGCGGTAAGCGTCCGCAATATCGGCGCTGCTGCTGATGATCTGGCCGCCACCGGGATAGTCGGGGCCAGGCACGAGGGCAAACAGCTCCTCTTCGCTGAGCTGCGGCGTCTTGATCAGGGCCACGCAGGCATCGGCTACTTCGCGCAGGTTGTGGCTGGGGATTTCGGTCGCCAGGCCCACGGCAATGCCGCTGGCACCATTCAGCAAGTTGAACGGCAGACGGGCTGGCAATTGCTTGGGCTCTTCAAAGGAGCCGTCGTAATTGGGCACGAAGTCAACCGTACCTTCATCGAGCTCGTCCAGCAACAGCGTCGTGATGCGGGACAAACGGGCCTCGGTGTAGCGCATGGCCGCTGCGCCATCGCCATCGCGCGAACCGAAGTTACCCTGGCCGTCGATCAGCGGATAGCGCTGGCTGAAGTCTTGCGCCATGCGCACCATGGCGTCATAGGCAGCCTGGTCTCCGTGCGGGTGGTACTTACCCAGCACATCGCCCACGACTCGCGCACTCTTGACGGGCTTGGCACCAGTGGCACCGTTCGGCCCGCCAAAGCCCAGGCCCATGCGCGACATCGCGTACAAAATACGACGCTGCACCGGCTTCTGGCCGTCGGTCACATCGGGTATGGCCCGGCCCTTGACCACGCTGAGCGCGTATTCCAGATAGGCACGCTGGGCGTAGCCAGCCAGGCTTTGGCCGCCATCGTCCATCACGATCAGCGCGGGCTCTTCTGGCGGTTGCTGGGGTGGCTGTTGAGGCGGGTCTTGCGGCAGGTCCAATTCAGGTTGGTCGGTCATGGTCAAAGCACAAACTTCAAAGCAGAAAAGAAATAAAAAGACAGGGCCGCCCGCCACCGGGCGGCACAAGCAGGCCTAGCGGGAATTCAGGGAGCCACGCGCAGCAATGGGGCGTCTGCACTGGGCGGCATATTGCCGCGGCCAGACGCCCCGCCGGCCAGCTCCATGCGCACGCGCGTCGGTTGGCGGCGCTGGGCCGTCGCGGCCGCGGGCTTCAGGCTGGTGTAGAGCTGCAGCACGTTTTTGACGTAGGCCTGGGTTTCCTTGAAATTGGGAATCCGGTTGCCAGCCTTCTGTACCGCGCCCTCACCGGCGTTGTACGAGGCCACGGCCAAATCCAGCTGGCCGGGAAACATTCGGATCAGATCGCTCAAGTAGCGGGCACCGATACGGATATTCGTCTTCGGGTCGGTCAGCTTTTGCTCAATGCTGTTTTTGGGGTCACCCACCAGGCCATAGCGCTCGGCCGTGGCCGGCATGATCTGCATCAGGCCCACGGCGCCCTTGGGCGACACGGCCGTGCTGCTGAAACCGGATTCGGTGACGATCAACGCCTGCAGCAACTCGTAGTCGATGCTGAGCTTGTTGGCGGCCTCTTGCAAATGGTGTTTCACCAGCTTGTAGCTGGGAGAAATATCAAAAAACGCCAACAACTTGGATGGAACGCCGGGTGCCGGCTGGGCCGCGCTGGTGAGCGGCTGCAAACCCTGGGTGGTGTCAAAACTTTCATCGCCCTGGAAGAACAGCTCGTAACGCTCATCCTCCCGCTGGGTCGAGAAATGCGCCACACCCTGGGGGTCGATATAGCCCCACACATCCGCATGCGCCATCTGCTGCAAAAAGAGTAGCATTAGACCTAAGCAGAATCTGCGGTAGATGCCAAAAGTATTCATGGTTTCATCAGACGTCGATTTCAACCGCATCACCGTGCAGCTCCATGAGTTCGCGCCGTGAACCGGCCTCGCCTTTACCCATGAGCTTGGTGATCAGGTTTTCAGTCTGCTCGAAGTTAACACTCCCCAGCTGCACCGGCAACAGGCGCCGGGTATCCGGGTTCAGCGTGGTGTCCCACAGCTGCTCGGCATTCATCTCGCCCAGGCCTTTGAAGCGGCTGATGCTCCAGGCACCTTCGCGTACGCCTTCCTTGCGCAGCTTGTCCAGAATCGCCGTCAGCTCGCCCTCGTCCAGCGCATAGGCCTTGGACGCCGGCTTTTTGCCGCGCGCCGGCGCATCCACACGGAACAGCGGCGGACGCGCCACATACACGTTGCCAGACTCGATCAGCTTGGGGAAATGGCGGAAGAACAGGGTCAACAGCAGCACCTGGATATGCGAGCCGTCCACGTCCGCATCGCTCAGGATGCAGATCTTGCCGTAACGCAGGCCACTCAGGTCGGGTGTATCGTTCGGGCCATGCGGATCGACGCCGATAGCAACCGAGATGTCGTGGATTTCAGTGTTGGCAAACAGCCGGTCGCGCTCCACCTCCCAGGTGTTCAGCACCTTGCCACGCAGCGGCAAAATCGCCTGGCTTTCCTTGTTGCGGCCCATCTTGGCGCTGCCGCCAGCGGAGTCGCCCTCGACCAGGAAGACCTCGTTCTGCGCCAGGTCGCGGCTTTCACAGTCGGTCAGCTTGCCGGGCAGCACGGCCACGCCGGAGCCCTTGCGCTTCTCAACCTTCTGGCTGGCTTTTTGCCGGTACTGGGCGGCCTTGATGGCCAGCTCCGCCAATTTCTTGCCGTATTCCACATGCTGGTTCAGCCACAACTCCAGCGCCGGACGCACAAAGCTGGACACCAGGCGCACTGCGTCGCGCGAGTTCAGGCGTTCCTTGATCTGGCCCTGAAACTGCGGGTCCAGCACCTTGGCGCTGAGCACAAAGCTGGCGCGGGCGAACACGTCTTCGGGCAGCAGCTTCACACCCTTGGGCAACAGGGAATGCAGCTCGATAAAGCTCTTCACCGCATTGAACAGGCCATCACGCAAGCCCAGCTCATGCGTGCCACCCACGGTGGTGGGGATCAGGTTGACGTAGCTTTCACGCACCGGCGCGCCGTCTTCGGTAAAGGCCACGCACCACTGGGCGCCTTCGCCTTCGGCGAAAATTTCATGGCCGTTGTCAGCAAAGCCCTCGCCTTCAAACATGGGAATCACCAGCTCGCCATTCAGCGTCTGGGTTAGGTAGTCGCGCAGGCCACCCTTGTAGGACCAGGTTTGCACGTCCTTGGTTTTCTCGACCGTCAGGGTCACGGTGACGCCGGGCATCAACACCGCCTTGCTGCGCAACAAGTGGGTCAATTCGGCCATGGGCAGGGCCACGGACTCGAAGTATTTGGCATCCGGCCAGACGCGTACGCTGGTGCCGGACTTGCGGTCGCCGGACTCGGCCTTGCGCACCTGTAGCGGCTCGACCACGTCGCCATCTGCGAAGACAAGCTTGGCCACCGAGCCGTCGCGGTGGGAGGTAGCCTCCAGCCGCAGCGCCAGGGCGTTGGTCACACTCACGCCCACGCCGTGCAGGCCACCGGAGAAGCTGTAAGCGCCTCCTTTGCCCTTGTCGAACTTGCCGCCCGCATGCAGGCGGGTGAACACCAGCTCGATGACCGGCGCTTTTTCTTCCGGGTGCATACCGAACGGAATACCACGTCCGTCATCTTCGATGCCCACAGAGCCATCAATAAAAAGAGTGACGCGGATACGCTTGCCGTGGCCTGCCAACGCCTCATCGGCCGCGTTGTCCAGTACTTCCTGGATTACGTGCAAGGGGTTGTCGGTACGGGTATACATGCCCGGCCGCTGCTTAACGGGCTCCAGGCCCTTGAGTACGCGGATCGAGCTTTCAGAATATGCAGGGGTTGCAGAAGTTTGGGTTGCCATGCGGCGGATTGTAGTGGTTCATCGCCACAAATACTGGATGTAACAACAGCCCAGGCTTCACACTCCGGCAAATTGGCTACAGTACTGGAATGAACCGCACGCCCCCTTCTTTATCCATCACCCAATTGCTGCTGTACGGCGGCACCATCGTCACCCTGTCCATGGGCATACGCCACGGTTTTGGCCTGTGGCTGCAGCCCATTACCCAGGCCCAGGGCTGGACCCGCGAAACGTTTGCCTTCGCCATCGCCATCCAGAATCTGGCCTGGGGCATCAGCGGCGTCTTCGCCGGCATGCTGGCGGACAAGTTTGGTGCCTTCCGGGTGATGTTGGTCGGCGCGCTGCTGTACGCACTGGGTCTGCTCGGCATGGCCTACGCGGCAACGCCGCTGCAGTTCATGGTCAGTACTGGCGTACTGATCGGCATGGCGCAGGCTGGCACAACCTACGCCGTGGTTTACGGCATCATTGGCCGCAATGTTCCGGCCGACAAGCGCTCCTGGGCCATGGGCATCGCCGCCGCCGCCGGCTCGTTCGGCCAATTCCTGATGGTGCCCACCGAAGGCCTGCTGATCAGCCAGTTTGGCTGGCAACAGGCCTTGGTGATACTGGGCTGCGCGGCGCTGCTGATCATGCCGCTGGCCTGGGGCCTGCGGGAACCCGGTTTTGGTACAGGCCAGCCGGCGCACCGGGAGCAGACAATTGCCCAGGCCCTGAAAGAAGCCTTCAAGTACCCCAGCTTCCAGCTGCTGATGGCCGGCTATTTTGTCTGCGGCTTCCAGGTGGTGTTCATTGGCGTGCACATGCCCAGCTATCTGCGCGACAAAGGTTTGTCACCCCAGGTGGCCAGCTACGCATTGGCCTTGATCGGCTTATTCAATGTGTTTGGCACCTACTTGGCGGGAACGCTGGGCCAGCGCATGCAGAAAAAGAACATCCTGGCCTTCATCTACTTTGCGCGTGCGGTGGTCATCAGCCTGTTCCTGCTGGCGCCGCTGACGCCCATGAGCGTGTACCTGTTTGCAGCCACCATGGGCGTTCTGTGGCTGTCCACCGTGCCACCCACGAATGCAGCGCTGGCGCAGATTTTCGGCATCCAGCACATGTCCATGCTCAGCGGTTTTGTGTTTCTAAGCCACCAGATCGGCTCCTTCATGGGCGTCTGGCTGGGTGGCTATATCTACGACCGCAATGGCAACTATGACCTGGTCTGGTACATCGCGATTGCGCTGGGCGTATTTGCCGGGCTGGTGAATCTGCCTGTAAAGGAGGCGCCCATACGCCGTGCCGCAGGCGCAGTACAAGGGGCCTGACGGATGCGCCGCAGCACCAAACCACTGGCCTGGTGCGCTGCGCTGGCCGTGCTGGCCGGCGTGTTCATGCTGTACACCCGGCCTGAGTTCCTGGTAGACATGGCCAATCAGCTATGGGCCTGCTTTTGAATGAAATTGGCCTTTAGCGCAGGCAATACCTGCGCGAGAAGCTATATATTTCGTAGCAAAGCAGTATTTTTCACCCCCGCCACCGAGCACAAACCCGTTACACGCTCTAGTTAGAATGGCCATTTTCCCGTTTGAGACTGCGGACATGACACCCATTACTGGCAGCATCGTGGCACTCGTGACCCCGATGCATGAGGACGGCAGCGTGGACTACCCCACCCTGCGCAAGCTGATCGACTGGCACATCGCCGAAGGCACCGACTGCATAGGCGTGGTTGGTACCACGGGCGAATCGCCTACAGTCAACGTCGAAGAGCACTGCGAGATCATCCGCGTCTCGGTGGAGCAGTCCAAGGGCCGCGTCCCCATCATGGCCGGCTGCGGTGCCAACTCCACCGCCGAAGCCATTGAACTGGCCCGCTTCGCCAAGGGCGTGGGCGCTGACTGCCAGTTGCAGGTCGTGCCCTACTACAACAAGCCTACGCAAGAAGGCCAGTACCAGCACTTCAAGGCCATCGCCGAAGCGGTGGACCTGCCCATGGTGCTGTACAACGTACCCGGCCGCAGTGTTGCCGACATGCTGCACGATACCGTGCTGCGTCTGGCGCAGGTGCCCGGCATCGTCGGCATCAAGGAGGCCACCGGCAACATCGAACGTGCCCAATGGCTGATCCGCGACGTGCCAGCCGGCTTTGCCATCTACTCGGGAGACGACCCTACCGCTGTGGCCCTGATGCTGTGCGGTGGCCAGGGCAACGTCAGCGTCACAGCCAATGTGGCCCCACGCCTGATGCACCAGCTGTGCGTAGCTGCCATGGCGGGCGATGCACGCGGCGCCATGGAAATCCAGCGCAAGCTCATGCCTGTGCATAAAAACCTGTTTGTGGAAGCCAACCCAATCCCCGTGAAATGGGCCATGGCCCATATGGGCTTGTGCGGCGCCACCATGCGCCTGCCCATGACTCCGCTATCGCCCCATCTGCACGCCACAGTGCAGGACGCACTGCGCAACGGCGGCCTGATCTAAACCATTCCGCGACACCTGCCGTAACAAAGCCCTGGGCATCCCGCCCGGCCACCCATTGCGGCATAAGCCCTCACCCTTTTAGGAACGACACGTGAACCATATTGCAAAAGTTGGATTGCTGGGACTGACACTGGCCCTGGGAGCCTGCAGCGTACTGGAAAGCGACAAGATCGACTACAAGAGCGCCTCCAAGGCAGGCCCTTCGCTCGAAGTCCCGCCCGACCTGTCGCAACTTACCCGCGACTCCAAATATGTGGTACCGGGCAGTGCCGTGACCGCCAGCAACTACAAGGTCGGCCAGGTCGCTTCTGCCGCACCTACTGCCGCCTCTTCGCTGGGCGACATTCGCATCGAGCGCTCGGGCACACAGCGTTGGCTGGTGATCAACCGCCCGGCCGACCAGCTGTGGGGCCCCGTGCGTGACTTCTGGCAGCAAAACGGCTTTGTATTGACCGAAGACCAGGCCAGCCTGGGCATCATGGAAACCGACTGGGCCGAAAACCGCGCCAAGCTGCCGCAGGACATCATCCGCAGCACCATTGGCAAGGTATTTGACTCGCTGTACTCCACCGGCGAACGCGACAAGTTCCGCACCCGCCTGGAACGCACAGCCACCGGCGGTACCGAGATCTACATCAGCCACCGCGGCATGGTGGAGGTCTATACCAGCCAGTCCAAAGACCAGACCATCTGGGAGCCCCGCCCAACCGATCCCGAGCTGGAAGTCGAGTTTCTGCGCCGCCTGATGCTGCGCCTGGGCGCTCCGTCTGAGCAGGTCAAGGCCGTGATGCAGGCCGAAGCCAGCAAAGCCGGCGCCCGCGTGTCCACACAGGGCAGCCAGCCCGTAGTGCAACTGGACGATGGTTTTGACCGCGCCTGGCGCCGTGTCGGCCTGACACTGGACCGCACCGGCTTCACCGTAGAAGACCGCGACCGCAGCCAGGGCGTGTATTTCGTTCGCTATGTCGAGCCGAACGCAAGCAAGAAGGAGCCCGGTTTCTTCAGCAAGCTGTTCAGCAAGGACACCACGGCACAGCCGCTGAAATACCGCATCTCCGTGCGCAGCGCGGGCGAGTCCACCACCGTAGCGGTACTCAATGCCGAAGGCGCACCGGAAACCTCGGCCAATGCCCAGCGCATCATCAAGATCATTGCGGACGATCTGAAATAAGCCCAACCGGCTAGCTCCGCTTGCTGCGCTTCAAAAGCCTGGGCAGTGGCAGCACAGGCAATGGAACCCTGGTAGAAGCCAAGACCGGCACGCACACCACGCGCGTGCTGGTCGATTGCGGTTTTGGCACCCGCCAGCTCGACCAGCGGCTGGCCCTGGCTGGTGTACAGCCCGGGCACATCGATGCCATCTTCATCACCCACGAGCACGGTGATCACGTCGGCTGTGCACGGCAATGGGCCGTGCAGCACCGCATTCCCATCTGGATGAGCCAAGGCACTCTGGCCGCCATAGGCACGCCCGACTTTGATGGCCTGCTGCATATCGCACGCGACCTGAGCCCGATCGATCTGGGCAGCTTGCAACTACACCCCTTCACGGTCCCGCACGATGCGCGCGAACCGCTGCAGCTGCGCTGCGTGCATGGCGACAAACAGCTGGGCATCTTGACCGACCTGGGCCACGCCACACCCCATGTGCTGGAGCAGCTGATGGGCTGCCAGGCCATGCTGCTGGAATGCAACCACGACCCGGATCTGCTGGAAGCATCGCGCTACCCCACCTTCCTCAAACGGCGCGTGGGAGGTCTGTATGGCCACCTGGCCAACCATGCAGCAGCGGCGATTGCACAATGCCTCATCTCGGGCGGCCTGCGCCAGGTGGTGGCCGCCCACCTGAGCGAGAAGAACAACCATCCAAGCCTGGCTCTGGCCGCGCTGACGCAAGCCTGCGGCTGCGACACCCTGCAGATCGGTGTGGCCGATGCAACACAGGGCGCGGATTGGGTAGCGGTGTAGGCAGAACTGCCACATTCATCGGCTATCATCACAGCTTCATTGGGGAGTAGCCTCTCATCAGCGCATGGGGCTTACGTCAACATACTTGGTTGCCCATCAACCATGGCGTAAGCGGTTCAATCTTGGCAAGACCTTTGACCATACCGTCCCGGTTCGGCCAGGGGGTGGAGTGGTCATTCGTCTCGCATCTGGCCAAGGAAAACCCACCCATGGAAGCATTTCTCGTATCCACAGGCATCGTCGCACTATCCGAAATCGGCGACAAAACCCAGCTCCTGGCCTTTTTGCTGGCCGCAAAGTTTCGCAAGCCCTGGCCCATCATTGGTGGCATTTTGGCCGCCACCATCGCCAACCACGCATTTGCGGGAGCAGTGGGCTCATGGCTTACCTCCATCGTCAGCCCGGAAATCCTGCGCTGGATACTGGGCGTAAGCTTTATCGGCATGGCAGCCTGGACGCTGATACCCGACAAACTCGACGATGATGACGCCAAGCTGCTGCGTTTCGGTATTTTTGGCACCACCCTGGTAACTTTTTTTCTGGCAGAAATGGGTGACAAAACCCAGTTCGCCACAATTGCCTTGGCGGCCAAGTACCATAGCTTTTTCAGCGTGGTCGCAGGAACAACACTGGGCATGATGCTCGCAGACGTGCCCGCAGTCTTGCTGGGCGACAAATTGGCGCAGCGCATTCCAAGCAAGCTGGTACACCGCATTGCTGCAGTCCTTTTCGCCCTCATCGGCATCGCCACATTGATGGGCGCCGGCGCTGGACTCGGCTTCTAGTAAAGCCATAAAAATGGAGCCTTGATGGATACATCCCTGCTGACCGACAACACCGAAGAAACACCGGCCGACCTGGCAATCAAGGCTGCGGTGGCTTCCAGAAGCACCTGGGTCAGCGTCGTCGTCAACCTGGTTTTGAGCGGCACACAAATTGTCATCGGCGTGTTCTCGAAGTCTCAGGGTTTGATTGCCGATGGTGTGCATTCGCTGTCCGATCTGGTCGCGGACTTTGCTGTGCTGCTGGCCAACCGACATAGCCACAAAGGCCCGGACAAGGAGCACCCATATGGCCACCAGCGTTTTGAAACCGGCGCCTCCTTGGCGTTGGGCCTGTTGCTGCTGGTCGTGGGTGTAGGCATGGTGTGGAATGCTGCAGTGAAGCTGGAGCAACCCAGCAGCATCGCCAGCGTACACATGGTGGCCCTGTGGGTCGCTTTGGGCGCACTGGTGGCCAAAGAACTTCTGTTTCGCTACATGCTGCGGATTGCTAAGTCGGTCAAATCCAGCATGCTGGTAGCCAATGCCTGGCATGCGCGGTCGGACGCGGCGTCCTCCCTGGTAGTGGGCCTGGGCATTGTGGGCAATCTATTGGGCTACCCTTTGCTGGACCCAATTGCAGCCCTGATTGTGGGCTTCATGGTGGGCCGTATGGGCTGGACCTTTGGCTGGGCCGCACTGCACGACCTGATGGACCGGGCCGCAGATGAGCAGGAGGTGGTCGCCATCCGCGAAACCATTGAGCAAACCCCGGGCGTGGTGGGCGTGCATGACATCAAGACTCGGCGTATGGGCGACATGATCGTGGCCGACGCCCATATCGTGGTGCATGCCGACATCACGGTCGAACAGGGGCATGACATTGCGGTAGAGGCCCGGCGCCGCGTGATGCTACGCCACCGGGTGCTGAACCTGATGACCCATGTGGACCCGGCAGACAAACCCGACCTGGACCACCTGGCTGCCAAGACCTAAGCCCACCGGGCATCAAACAGGCAAAAAAAAGCCACCTTGCGGTGGCTTTTAATGTTTCGAGTAATGAATTACTTCGAAGCAGCGCTGGCAGCAGCAGCAGCGGCTGCAGCAGCAGCGTCAGCAGCAGGTGCAGATGCGTCAGCAGCAGGTGCAGGAGCAGATGCGTCAGCAGCAGGTGCGGGAGCAGGAGCAGGAGCAGGTGCTTCAACAGCAGGTGCGGGAGCAGGAGCTGGCTCTTCTTTTTTACCGCAAGCGGCCAGAGCAGCAGCAGCCATCAGAGCTGCGAGTACATAAGACTTGTTCATTAGAAAATTCCTTAGATGGGAAAACAATTTCCGGAAATCGTCAGCACATACAGTATGTCGGTGCGACCGAGTGAAAGCACTCGAGCTCTTTCAACTCAGCCTTAAATTATAAGCTTTTTCTTTCGCAATGCCTAAATACCCTTAGCGGAAAAACCAACAGTCCAGATCACAAACCCAGCACCGACGACGCAAACGCCGGGCTGCCTTTATGCCAACTCGCATCCAGGGTCTGATGCAACTGGATGCGGCTCGCGGCATCCTCCGTGCTCAAACCACTGCAATGCAGCGGGTCCAGGCGGCGCATCATCCATTCCGGGCTGTACAGCGCGCTGGGCAACTCCAACGAATCGGCACTGCGCCAGGCCCTGCACTCCACCAAGTGCGACCAGGTCACGCGCCACTCCACAAAGCGCGCATGGCGGCGCACCACTTCGTCAAAATTCTGGGCCAGCATGGTGAAACGCCGCCCCGAGCGGGCCCAGGACTGCAATGCCGTGCAGACAGCGCGCTCGCCCAGAGGCCAGTCCTCAAAGTTGCTGTCGGAGATGAAAATCTCGCGCCAGCCCTCGTGCGCAGCACAGGCAAAGGCGTCACGCACCAGTTGCTGGAAGGCCACGCGCCCCAGAAAACGCCCCTGGGGGCGCTGCGGTAAAACAGGTTCAGGCAGCGTGTCCATACGACCTCAGTCCGTGTGCACCCAGCCCGATTCGCACCACGACACCAGCAGCGAGTACGCGTCGGTGCTGGCTTTGGCCAGGGTTTTGGCATCCAGCCGACGCTGGTCGGACAGGCGGCGCATCAGGGTCGCATCCTTGCCCGAGGCGCGGTAGCTTTCACCGTTGATGAAGATGTGGTGGGCGTCGTAGACCATGCGGGTGCGCGGGTCCAACACAACGTTTTCCAGCGGCCCGGAAAGCTCTTGCGGATCGAACCAGACGTTGGCTTTGGGCTCGGTCAAAACCTCGCCCAAAGCGCATTGCAAGGCCTGCGGATCGTCCAGCAAAGCCGTCAAAGCGGACTGTGCAAAGTCTTGTAAAGATGCCGGAATGGCACCCGGATTCTCGGTCGCAGGCTGGCCGGCATCGCCGTACAAGGCCTCGCCCACAACGTCATCGGCCTCCTCGGCCATACGCTGCAGCAGCTCGCGCGCCAGCTCACCGCGACTGGGAGCCCGGAAACCGATGGAATAGGTCATGCACTCGCCCACGGCAACGCCGTCATGCGCATAACGCGGCGGCAGGTAGAGCATGTCGCCCGGCTCGAGCACAAACTCCTGCTCGTGCGTGAATTCGGCCAGTATCTTCAGCGGCGCGCCCTCCACCAGCGTCAAATCCTTTTGCCGGCCGATGCGCCAGCGGCGTTGGCCGTGGGCTTGCAGCAAAAACACATCGTAGCTGTCAAAGTGCGGGCCGACACCGCCGCCGTCGGTGGCGTAGCTGATCATCAGGTCATCCAGGCGCACATCAGGCACAAAGCGGAACTGCTGCAGCAGCGCATGCACGGTGGCGGCATGGGTGTCCACGCCCTGCACCAGCAGGCTCCAGCCCGGGGTCTTCAGGGCTGGCAAGGCGCGGCGCTGGAACGGACCGGTTTTCATCTTCCATTGGCCCTTGTCCTGGGTTACCAGGCGCGACTCGACTTCCTCCTGCTCGGCCAGCGCAAACAGCGCACTGCGGTCCAGCAAAGCCTGAAAGCCGGGGATGGCCTGGCGGATCAACAAAGGTTTTTTCTGCCAGTAGCGCTGCATAAACTGCTGCGGGCTGATGCCACCGAGCAGGGGCAGAATCTGGGTAACGTCCATGGTTTTCCTTGTGTGCGTGGTCAGGACGGGTGCCTAAACTGCGACAATTCTCCTATGGAAATCACACAACAATGCGTCGCAGCCCTGACCTGGACGCTGAAAGACACCCTGGGCGAAGAGCTGGACGTCCTGGACGAACCCGTCGAATTTTTGGTCGGTGGCTCCGACCTGCTGAAGAAGATCGAGGAAGCGCTGATCGGCCTGGCGCCGGGCTCCGTGGTCGAGCTGCAGCTGGAGCCTGAAGACGCTTTTGGCGACTTCAACGACCAGTTGCTCTTCCTGGAAGCACGCAATCTGTTCCCCAGCGAACTGGAAGAAGGCATGGTCTTCGAAGGCACGGCACTGCCCAAAGGCACCAGCCCCGACATCCCGCAGGACGTGCTGTACACCGTGTCCGAAATCTACCCCGAGCATGTGGTGCTGGACGGCAACCATCCGCTGTCCGGCATTGCCCTGCGCCTGAAACTGCGGGTGGAAGACGTGCGCGAAGCGACCGAGGAAGAAATCGGCCGTGGCAGCACAGGCGCCAGCTTTTTCAATATCACGCCCGGCGCACCCGACGGCGAGACCCTGCACTAGGGTTTAAAGAAAATCGACTGCCAGCGCAGGTAATAGCTGCGCCAGCAGCTCTCAATTCAATAGCACCTATTCTTGCCCGCACGAAGGCCCCCATTGCCCGACTTGTTCCAACACCGCGCCTTCGTCCGGCTCTGGATTGCCCGCATCTTCGGCACCTTGGGCAGCCAGATCCTGATGTTGGCCGTGGGCTGGCAGATGTACGACCTAACCGGCAGCGCCTGGGACCTGGGCCTGGTGGGGCTGCTGCAGTTTCTGCCCGCCCTGCTGCTGTCACTGCTGGCCGGCCATGTGGCCGACCGGGTGCACCGGGGTCGCATCGTGGCCTGCTGCGTAGCTGTGCAGGCCCTGGTGGCCTTGTCACTGCTGTTGGTCACGCATGAAGAATGGGTCAGCCGCAGCTGGCTGTTGTTCGTGTCACTACTGCTGGGTGCGGCGCGGGCCTTCCAGATGCCGGCACAGCAGGCCTTGACACCCTTGTTGGTGCCGCCAGCCCTGCTGCCGCGTGCCATGGCACTCAGCTCAGCTGGTAACCAGGCGGCCACCATAGGCGGCCCAGCACTGGGTGGGGCCATCTTTCTGGCCGGGGCCAGTGCGGTCTATGCAGCGGGTGTGCTGCTGTTCGGTATCAGCGTGCTGCTGCTCAACGGCCTGCGCTACGACCATGTACCGCCGCCGCGCGAGCCCATGACGCTGAAAAGTGTGCTGGCCGGTGTGCACTTCATCTGGGAACACAAGCCGATTCTAGGCGCCGTGTCACTGGACCTGTTTGCCGTGCTGCTGGGCGGTGCCACCGCGCTGCTGCCCATGTTTGCCAAGGATATTCTGCACACCGGGCCCTGGGGCCTGGGCCTGCTGCGCGCCGCTCCGGCCGTGGGTGCCTTGACCATGTCCATCGCCCTCACCCGCTGGCCGCTGCAGCGCCGTGTGGGCCGCACCCTGCTGCTGGCCGTGGGCGTGTACGGGCTGTGCATGGTGGTGTTCGGTGCGTCTACCAGCCTGCTGCTGTCGCTGGTGGTACTGGGCATTTCCGGCAGTGCCGACATGGTCAGCGTGGTGGTGCGCCAAACCCTGGTGCAGCTGGAAACGCCCAACGAAATGCGGGGCCGGGTCAGCGCTGTGAATTCGGTGTTCATCGGTGCGTCCAACCAGCTGGGCGAGTTCGAGTCCGGCGCCACAGCCGCGCTGCTAGGCCCGGTGGGCTCGGTGGTGCTGGGCGGCATAGGCACGCTGGTGGTGGCGGCCCTGTGGCTGCGCCTGTTCCCGGGCCTGGCCCAGCGCGACACGCTTCAGTAACACCAAGAAGCTTGCATGCTGTGCGTGGCTTCCCCACGCAGAGTCGAACAAGAAGAATCGGTAGATCCGACAAGGCCGGATACCGCTTCTCCCTCTTTGCCCGCACACCTTTCATGCTGCTCTCTAAACACCTGTTCGCATCTGCAATGTCATCGTCGAACATTTTTTTAGTCAGATAGCGGACACCAAAACCCCTTTCCAATTTGTCGAAATTCTTTACAAGAAGGATTTGCTTGTGATGTAAGTCCTTGAATTCATACACTGGCCTGTAGTTTGCTTTACATGCCGTTTAATTTTTGAAACTGTTAAATGGTCAATTTGAAGCGCGCACTCATCTCAGTTGTTGCAACGGCGGCCACAGCTTTGGCAACCCCAGCATGGTCAATCCCCGTCAATACCGGCACACCGGTAGTGTTCAACTTTTCGGAACCATCCAACGCGGTGTCCTTGAGCATTCAAACAGGCATCGAAATATGTTCGGTGGTTGAAGAGATTAGCTTTTGCAATTCACAATTTTCAGCGGATGATGGAACTATCACTCTGTTTGACAAGCTAGGCGGAATGGGAGCGAGTTACCTCTTCGGCTCCTGGAGTGACAATGGCTTTCTTGTTAGCGTGAGTGGCCCAATAAGCAGTTTCCTCTACGCGGAGGATGGTCAGTTTTCACTGCTCTTCGCGGCCACAGAGGGAGGAATTGAAGCCTCTCCATACGCGACTTTTACCGATGCCCAGGGTGTCCAAACCCAAATTAATGGCGTTGTTGCAAATACCGTCCCTGAGCCAAATTCGCTGGCTCTATTCGGACTGGGCCTCGTTGGCCTTATCGCCGCCAGCAAACGCAAACAGAACTGATCCCACTGAAGAAATAGAGCCCACCCTGGCGGGTTCTATTTTCTTGAGTACATGCCTTTCCATAATTTTTTGCACAGAAAATCCATCTTTGGATTATCAGGTTCGTCAGCTGGCCGTGAAGAAAAATACGCGCAATGCCACACAACGCACGGCGCTGAGTACAACACGCTACTAACGGCACGAAAGTCGTTGTCGGCATCACTGGACACAGGAATGCAATGACAAACTGCGCCCAGCAGCAAATGCAAACCGAGTCTTCTCGGAAATAAAATCCAGTTCTGATTGAGCTTCAAACGCCTATTTGACCAAGCCATACGCCAAAGTTCGGCTATGGTGACGAGATCTCTTTCGCTGTTTGCATTCAGCTGAACAGCCATCAAAGCGTATGCCTGATAGAGTTTCAGGATGCTAGAACAAGTCGATGTGGTCGTCATCGGAGCCGGCGTGGTCGGCCTGGCGGTAGCGCGGGCCCTGGCCTTACAGAGGCGTGAGGTCTTGATACTGGAGGCAGAATCCGCCATTGGCACCGGCACCAGTTCACGCAACAGCGAAGTCGTCCACGCCGGCATTTACTACGCTACCGGTTCACTCAAAGCGCAGCTTTGCGTGCAAGGCAAACAACTGCTGTACGCCTACTGCGCCGAGCGAGGCATTGACCACCGGCGCTGCGGCAAACTCATCGTCGCCACAGACACCACGCAAATGGCACTCCTGCACAGCATTCGTACCCAAGGCCTGGCCAATGGCGTGGACGACCTAGTGCTGCTGGACCGCGCCGCCGCCCTGGCGCTGGAGCCGCAGCTGGAATGCGCGGGCGCCCTGCTCTCGCCCAGCACCGGCATTGTGGACAGCCATGGGCTGATGCTGGCGCTGCAGGCCGACCTGGAGCACGCGGGCGGGCTTGTGGCATTGAATACGCCGCTGGCGCAGATGGAATCTACGCAAGGCGCTCTTATTTTGGAAGCAAAAGACGGCACGCGCTTACAGGCCCGCAGCGTGGTCAACGCCGCCGGCCTGCAAGCCCAGTCGCTGGCCCGGCACTGCACAGGAC
Source organism: Rhodoferax sp. GW821-FHT10B06 (assembly GCF_059415605.1). NCBI lineage: Bacteria > Pseudomonadati > Pseudomonadota > Betaproteobacteria > Burkholderiales > Comamonadaceae > Rhodoferax > Rhodoferax sp. GW821-FHT10B06. Next base: position 55,734 of record NZ_JBWKNO010000009.1, read on the forward strand.
TGGATGCGCGGCACGTGCCGCCCAGCTATTACGCCAAGGGCAACTACTTCACGCTGAATGCGCGCGCGCCGTTCCGGCACCTGGTCTACCCCGCCCCGCAGGCTGCAGGTCTGGGCGTGCACCTGACGCTGGACCTGGGCGGCCAGGCCAGGTTCGGCCCCGATGTGCAGTGGGTGGACGACCCAAACGACCTGCTGGTAGACCCGGCGCGCGGCGCGGCCTTTTACGCCGAGGTACGCAAGTACTGGCCCGGCCTGGCCGATGGCGCGCTGCAGCCCGGCTACGCAGGCATACGTCCGAAGATCCACGCGCCGTTTGAAGCGGTCCGGGACTTTTTGATCCAAGGACCGGCGACACATGGCGTGCCGGGCCTGGTCAACCTGTTCGGTATAGAGTCTCCAGGCTTGACCAGCTGCCTGGCGATTGGTCTGACCGTGTCTAACATTCTGATCCACTAAACGAACTCTCTCACCATGCAACGCAAACTCATCAGCTCCGGCTCACCTTTTGAAGAACAGATCGGTTATTCACGCGCCGTGGTGCATGGCGACTGGGTGTTTGTCTCCGGTACCACCGGCTTTGACTACGCCAGCATGACCATCTCGGACGACGTGGTGGCGCAGGCCGAGCAGTGCCTAAAAAACATCCAGGCAGCGCTGGAACAGGCCGGCGCCAGCCTGGACGATGTCGTACGGGTGAACTACGTGCTGCCCAACGGGGCCAACTTCGAGCCCTGCTGGCCGGTGCTGCGGCGCTACCTGGGCCGGGCCAAGCCGGCGGCCATGGTGATTGCGGCGGGCCTGCTGGACCCACGCATGAAGATAGAAATCGAAGTCACCGCTTTAAAAGCGAAATAGGCCGCGAGCGCAGGTAATACCTGCGCAAGCAGCTACTATTTCTATAGCACCAGGTCGGTCATCACGTCCTGCGGAATCAGCGCGCCGCGGTGCTGTATGACCCGGCCCGCGAGGCGGTTACCGTGGCGTGCCGCGTCAGCCATACTACCGCCCTGCAGGCGCACGGCCAAGTAGCCGGCAGCAAATGAATCCCCTGCAGCCGTGGTGTCCACCACCTTATCGACCCGCTCGGTTGGCACCTCCAGCACGCCTGATGCGCTGCGTACCAGGGTTGCATCGCGACCTCGCTTGACCACCACCTCGGCACAAGACAGTGCCTGGGCAGTGTCTACCGCCGCCTGCAGCGTGGGCAGATTACGCAAGGCCTGCTCATCGTCGGCAGTGATCAGGGCGATGCTGGCCAGAGCATAGGCCCGGTCAAAGTTTGCCAAGGCTTCTTCACGGCTGGCCCATAGGCGCGGCCGGTAGTTGTTGTCGAATACCACCGTGGCGCCGCGTGCGCGCAGGCGGCCCATCAGCGCAAACAGGCGCTCCCGCCCAGCAGGCGGCAGGATGGCCAGGCTGATGCCGCTGATGTAGAAGGCATCCAGGCTGTCCGCCTCGGCCTCCAGCGGCGTGATGGCGGCGTCGAAATAGGCCTTGGCCGCACTGTTATCGCGCCAGTAGCTGAAGCTGCGCTCGCCCTGGGCATCCACCTGGATCAGGTAGAGCCCGGGCATTCGGCCCGGTAGGCGCTGCACCAGCGACACATCCAGCCGCTCGGCCTGCCAGCGCTGCAGCATGCCGGCGCTCAGGCCGTCATCCCCCAGCGCGGTGGCGTAGCAGACCTGCAATCCCGTCGCACAACGCGCAAGGTAGACGGCGGTATTCAGCGTGTCGCCGCCAAAACCCTGGTGCATGCTGCCAAAGGCCTCGCCTTGCAGTTCCAGCATGCATTCACCAAACAGTACTACCTTGTGCATTGTGTCGCCCTTGTTGTCGCCCTTTTTCTCAGGCGAAATCTTAGGCGAAAGTGTAGGCGGTCTTTACCGTGGTGAAGAATTCCTGCGCATAACGGCCCTGCTCGCGTGAGCCGAAGCTGGAACCCTTGCGCCCCCCAAACGGCACGTGGTAGTCCACACCCGCGGTCGGCAGGTTCACCATCACCATGCCAGCCTGGCTGTGACGCTTGAAGTGCGTGGCGTATTTCAGGCTGGTGGTGGCGATGCCAGCGGCCAGGCCGAATGGCGTGTTGTTCGCCTCGGCCAATGCCTCTTCATAGCCCTTCACGCGGATGATGCTGGCCACCGGGCCGAACACTTCTTCGCGGTTGATGCGCATCGCCGCCGTGGTGTCGGTCAGTAGCGCCGGGGCCATGAAAAAGCCTTCGGTATCGCGCTGCAGACGTTCACCACCGGCCAGCAGCCGCGCACCTTCTGCCTGGCCGATGGACACATAGTCCAGGTCTTGCTGCAACTGCGACAGCGAAGACACCGGGCCAATGTCGATACCGGCAGCCAGGGCGTCGCCAATCTTCAGCTTGGCCATACGGGCCTGCATGGCGGCTACAAACTGCGGATAAATGCCTTCGGTCACGATCAGGCGGCTGGAGGCCGTGCAGCGCTGGCCGGTGCTGAAGAACGCGCTTTGCACGCTCAGCTCCACGGCCTGGGCCAGGTCGGCGTCGTCCAGAATGACCTGCGGGTTCTTGCCGCCCATTTCCAACTGCACCTTCTTCAGGTTCAGCGCGCACTGCTGGGCGATGCGGGCGCCCACGCCTTGCGAGCCGGTGAAGCTGATGGCCGACACACCGGGGTGGTTCACCAGCGGGTCGCCAATGACGGAGCCACGGCCCATCACCAGGTTGAACACGCCGGCAGGAATGCCGCTGCGGCTGATGATCTCGGCCAGCGCCCAGGCGCAACCGGGCACCAGGTCGGCAGGCTTGAGCACCACGCAGTTGCCGTAGGCCAGGGCCGGGGCAATCTTCCAGGCGGGAATGGCGATGGGGAAGTTCCAGGGGGTGATCAGGCCGATCACGCCCAGCGGTTCGCGGGTGATTTCCACGCCCACGCCGCTGCGCACCGAGGGCACGGTCTCACCGGTCAGGCGCAGGCATTCGCCCGCAAAGAACTTGAAGATATTGCCGGCGCGGGTGGCTTCGCCAATGCCTTCAACCTTGGTCTTGCCTTCTTCACGGGCCAGCAGCGTGCCCAACTCTTCGCGGCGGGCCAGGATTTCGGTGCCGATCTTGTCCAGCGCATCGGCACGGGCCTGGATGTTGCCGGTGGACCAGGCGGGGAAAGCGGCCTGGGCCGCCTGCACGGCTGCGTCCAGCTGGGCCGCGTCGGCCTGGGTGTATTCGCCAATCACATCGCCCAGGTTGGACGGGTTGACGTTGGCGGCATAGGTCGCACCTGCGACCCAGGCGCCATTGATGTAGTTGTCGTGTTTTTGGGTCATGGCGGTTTACTGTGGGCCCAGCTTCTTGATCAACGCGGCCAGCTCTTCCACCTCGGAAGGCTTCAAGTCACTCAATGGAGCGCGCACGGGGCCGCCGTCGTGGCCGACGATCTTGGCGCCGGCCTTGATGATGCTTACGCCGTAACCTTCGACACGGTTGCGAATGCCCAGGTAAGGCATGAAGAACTCCTTCAACAGGCGGTGCTGCGTGGCCATGTCGTCAGCGGCCACCGCGTGGTAGAACTCCATCGCGGTCTTGGGGATGAAGTTGAACACGGCCGACGAGTACACCGGCGTGCCCAGCGCCTTGTAGGCCGCTGCATAAACCTCAGCGGTCGGCAAGCCACCCAGGTAGGCAAAGCGGTCGCCCATGGCCATGAAGATGGAGGACATGGTTTCGATGTTGCCCACACCATCCTTGAAGCCAATCAGGTTCGGGCAACGGTCAGCCAGGATGCGCAGCGATGCGGGGGTCAGCTTGGTACGGTCGCGGTTGTAGACGATGACGCCGAACTTCACGCTGTTGCAGACCTGCGCCACATGCTCGATCAGGCCTTCCTGGCCGGCTTCGGTCAGGTAGTGCGGCAGCAGCAGAATGCCGTGGGCGCCCAGGCGCTCGGCTTCTTGTGCATGGGCGATAGCCATGCGGGTTGGGCCACCGGCGCCGGCAATGATCGGCACCTTGCCACGGCAGGTGTCCACCGCAGTCTTGATGACCTGGCTGTACTCGGCACCGGCCAGCGAGAAGTATTCACCCGTGCCACCCGCTGCGAACAGCGCGCTGGCGCCGTAGGGTGCCAACCATTCCAGACGCTCGATATAGGTCTTGGGGCGGAATTCGCCCTGCTCGTCGAAGTCGGTGATGGGGAAGGACAGCAGGCCGGAGCCCATGATGGTTTTGAGGTCTTGGGGTGTCATGGTTATGTCTCAGTGGAAAAAGGGTTTACAAAAAAATTGCTATTTTTTAGATAGCACCTGGCGCTGGATTCATCTGCGGCGGAGGCATGTTTTATCCAGCAGTTTTTGCTATACAAAAAGCGGCTCTGGCAGGCCGCGCACACCGGGTTTGAGCGCGAACACGGCGCCGTTCAAACCTGGATTCGCGGGGTCTACATTGCCGGGCTGGATGGAGGCCACATACAGCACATCCAGGTCTGGCCCGCCAAAGGCGCACATCGAGGGCTTGGCCACCGGCACCTCCAGCGATGCCACCAAGCGGCCTTGCGGGTCGAAACGGTGCACCAGGCCGGCGTCGTTGGCGCAGATCCAGTAGTGGCCTTCCACGTCCAGCGCAGCGCCGTCGGGGCGACCCGGCAGGGGCTGCATGTCGACAAACAACTCGCGCGGGCCGGGCATGCCGTCGGCGTCCAGCGCAAAGCGCCAGATCTTCTGCACGCTGGGGTGCGAATCGGACACATAGCCGGTGCGGCCATCCGCACTGAAAGCCATGCCGTTCGGAGTGATGAAGCCGTCCATCCGCGCAGTGCTCAGGCCCTTGCCGTCCAGGCAGTAGATGGCACCCCGCGGCGAAGCCAGGCCCATGTCCATCACCATGGTGCTGACCCAGAAGCGGCCCTGGGTATCGCAGCGCCCGTCGTTGAAGCGCATGCCGGGTGCGGGGTGGCTGATGCTGGCCAGGCAGCGCAAGCTGGGCTCTGCCTTATCCAGCTGCACGACGTAAATGCCGGTTTCCATCGCGGCCACCACGCCACCGGCGGCGGCCAGGGCGATGCAGCCCACGCGCTCTGGCAGGGTCCAGCTCTGAACCTGCTCGGTAGCGGCAGTCCAGCGGCGGATCTGGCGGCCTTCGATGTCCACCCAGTACAGGGCCTGCTCGGCCACCGACCACACCGGGCATTCGCCCACGCGGTCGCGGGTGCTGGCGATGGCGTGTGCCGTACTCATTTTTCGTACGGGCCCATGCGCACAAAGGCGCCGCCCTGGTGCAAGGCTGCAGGGTCGTTGAAATCCGGCGGCGGGGTCCGCGCATATACGGCCTCGCGGAACACCTCCGAGCTGTCCTGCGGCATATAGCCGACATGGCGGGCGCGGGAGTTGTCCCACCAGGTGACCGGGTTGTTGGACATACCGAAGATGATGGTGAAGCCCAGCGCTGGCGTGGTAAGGCAGGCGGTGACCAGGCGGTGCAGGTCGTTGAAGCTCAGCCAGGTCGCCAGCATGCGGCGGTCCTTGGGTTCGGCAAACGACGAGCCTATGCGCACGCAAGCGGTCTCGATGCCGTAGCGGTCAAAGTAGTAGCGCGCCAGGTCTTCACCAAAGGCTTTGCTCAGGCCGTAGTTGCCGTCCGGTCGGGCGGGTGCATCGGCGGTAATGGTTTCGTCCTGGCGGTAAAAGCCGGTGACGTGGTTGGAGCTGGCAAACACCACCCGCTTCACGCCGAATTTACGAGCCGCCTCGTATAGGTTGTAGGCGCCCAGGATGTTGGCCTGCATGATGGGGCCGAACGGGCCGTCCAGCGACTTGCCACCCATGTGCACAATCGCTTCCACGCCCTGCACCATGGCGTCTACCGCGGCGGCGTCGGCCAGGTCGGCGAGCATGATTTCCTCGCCCGCGGCCGCGGGGCCGAAGTCCACCACGTCGGATAGACGCAGAGTGGTGCAGTTTTGTTTCAGGCTTTCGCGCAGTACCTTGCCCAGGCCGCCAGCGGCGCCTGTGAGCAGGATTTTTTCGTGCACTTTGATGACCATGTTTGTCCCGATCTCCGTGTAAACACCAGTTTGGTGTTCTTTGGCGTCTATTGCTGGACTTTGCCAAAGGCTTTGCTATACAGTGGGCCAGCAGCTCCACACATCAGTCGTACGTTGTCTGACAACATAGATTCTCATAACCTACTCTCTCCGTGTCAAGGATTTTTTTATGGCCTCCGCCACCCACACCGGCACTTACAACAACAGCGAAACACCGGCAGCCTCCATTCCCCGCGCTCGACGTCCACGGGGCCTGGTCACTGAAATCGTAGACACGCTGGCCGCCACCATCCGCCAAGGCCAGCTGCCTCCGGGCGAAAAGCTGCCCACCGAGGTCGAGCTGATGGCCCGCTTTGATGTCAGCCGCACCGTGGTGCGCGAGGCCCTGTCCAAGCTGCAAGCCTCGGGCCTGGTGGAAACACGGCACGGCATAGGCACCTTCGTGATCGAGCCGCCCGACACACGCAACTTCAAGATTGCGCCCGAAGACTTTGCCACCGTGGCCGACGTGATCGCCCTGCTGGAGCTGCGCATCAGCCTGGAAACCGAGGCCGCCGGCCTGGCAGCCCAGCGCCGCACGCAAACCAATCTGACCCAGCTGGAAACCGCGCTGCAGAACTTCAAGAACGCCATTCCGCAGGACTCGGACGCCGTGCCGGCCGACTTCCAGTTCCATATGGAGGTGGCCCGTGCCACGGGCAACCAGCATTTTGCCGATCTGATGACCTACTTGGGCACCATGATCATCCCGCGCACCCGTATCAATACACTGCAAAACGTGCCCGAGGGCCGCCTGGCCTACCTGCAAAAGGTCCATGGCGAGCACGAGAGCATCTACCACGCCATACGCGATCAGGACAGCGACTCCGCCCGCGCGGCCATGCGCACCCACTTGTCGAACAGCCGTGAAAGGTTGCGCAAAAGCCAGCCGCAGGACGCCCCCAAGGACTAAGGTAGGGCACAATTCGGGTTTACCCTTTGTTACTTTTACGGTTTGAGTTGTAGGATGACTGATCAATTAGCCATCCAAAGCCTCAACCAGGAAAATCCATGAAGACAAACCATCGCAAAATTCTCAGCCTGATCGCCGCAGCCGCTTTCTGCGTCGTCAGCGGCCAGGCTTCGGCCCGCAACTTCCGCTCGGCCGATGTGCACGCCAAGGAATTCCCCACCAATATGGCGGTGAAGTTCATGGGCGAAGAGCTGAGCAAGGACACCGGCGGCAAGGACAACATCAAGGTATTCAGCGACAGCGCGCTGGGCTCTGAGAAAGACACCGTGGAACAGGTCAAGATCGGCGCCATCGACATGGTGCGCGTTAGCCTGACCACCTTCAACGGCATCGTGCCCGAATCCATGGTGCCATCCCTGCCCTTCCTGTTCCGTGACGTGGAGCATTTCCGCAAGGCCATCTACGGCGCCCAGGGCGACAAAATCCTGGCCTCGTTTGAAAAAGCCGGCTTTATCGGCCTGGCCATGTATGAAAGCGGCCAGCGCTCCATCTACGCCAAGAAGCCCATCAAGAGCGTGGCCGACATGAAGGGTATCAAGATCCGCGTGCAACCCTCGGACCTGATGGTGGCCATGGTGAACGCCATGGGTGCCTCCCCCACCCCCATGCCTTTTGCCGAGGTCTACACCGGCCTGAAAACCGGCCTGGTGGACGCAGCAGAAAACAACCTGCCTTCGTACGAAGAGACCAAGCATTTCGAATCGGCGCCGATTTTCTCTGAAACCATGCACGTCATGACGCCTGAAATCGTGGTGTTCTCCAAGAAGATATGGGACACCTTGACTCCCGCCGAACAAGCCGCGCTGCGCAAAGCCGCCAAGGCCTCCGTTCCTTACTATGTAGGCCTGTGGGATGCCAAGGAAAAAGAAGCCCGTGCAGCCGTGCTGAAGAGCGGCGCCAAGATCGTGCCCGCCACCGAGATCGACAAGAAGAGCTTTGTGGACGTGGAAAAGCCCATCTGGGACAAGTTCGCCGGCACGCCTGAGCTGAAGGCTCTGGTGCAAGAGATCGTCAACGTCAAGTAAATCGCTTCTGCCGCCGCGCTCCTGGGCGCGGCGGCAAAGCCGTGCCAAAGCCGCACCATGGAATTATTCAACTCAATCAACGCGCACCTGTCCAACTGGGTGCTGCGCCTGGCCAGTGTCTGCCTGGCCGCACTGGGCCTGGTGGTCATCTACGGCGTCGTGATGCGCTACGCATTCAACGACGCGCCTCCGTATGTGGAACAGGTCGCCCTGCTGCTGGTCATCTCCGTCGCCATGTTCGGCGCCGCTGCGGGCGTGCATGATGTCGGCCATATCGGCCTGGACTCAGCCGTCAAGTTGCTGCCCGCCAAGGGGCAGTTCGTATGCCACGTGCTGGTCGAGCTGCTAACCATCACATTTGCCTTAGTACTGCTGTGGGGTTGCGAACACATGGCTACATCCACCCGGCACGACACCATTCCCACGTTGGGCATTTCCGAAGCCTTCCGCTATTTGCCCCCGGTGATTGCTGGTGTCCTCATCGTCCTGTTTTCAGTCAAGCACCTGCTGGCGCTGTTCCTGAAGAAAACCACCGTCTGAATATGGAACTCGCTGTACTCTCCCTGAGCTTCGTGCTCTTCCTCGTGCTGGGCGTGCCTGTCGCTTTTGCGATCGGTCTGAGCTGCTTGGCCACCTTTGCGGTAGAGGGCCTGCCCCTGGCTACCGCCATGCAGATGATGGTCTCTGGCATGAACGTGTTCTCGTTCCTGGCGATTCCGTTCTTCATCTTCTCTGGCGAGCTGATGCTGCACGGCGGCATTGCCGACAAGATCCTGAACTTCGCACGCAGCCTGGTCGGCCACATGAAGGGCGGGCTGGGCCTGGCCAACGTGATGGCCAGCACGCTGTTTGGCGGTGTCTCGGGCTCTCCCATCGCCGACACCTCGGCCATGGGCGGCGTGATGATCCCGATCATGAAGCGTGAAGGCTATAGCGCCGACTACGCGGTGAACGTGACCACCCACGCATCGCTGACCGGTGCGCTGATGCCTACCTCGCACAACATGATCATCTATGCGTTTGCGGCCCAGGCTGCCAGCGGCATGATCGACGGCCACCCCATCCGCGGCGTGTCCATTGGCGACCTGATGTTTGCCGGGCTGATTCCGGTGTTCTGGATCATGGTCTGCATGCTGATCGCCGCCTACTGGCAGGCCAACAAGAACGGCTTCCCCAAGCGGGCTGACGGCTCGTCCATGCTGGAGAAATTCCCTGGCTGGTATGCGGTGCTGACCACCTTCATCGCGGCCATCCCGGGCCTGATGGTGATCGTGGTGATTCTGGGCTGCGTGATGGGCGGCGTCACCACCGCCACCGAGGCAGCGGCGATTGCCGTGGCCTATTCGCTGCTGCTGACGTCGGCGATCTACCGCACCATGAGCAAGGAAAAGCTGATCAAGTCGCTGAAGAAGGCGTCCAAAACCACGGGTGTGATCCTGCTGCTGATCGGTGTGTCCAACATGTTGCGCTGGCAAATGGCCTACCTGGAAATTCCAGATGCGATCGAGGCGGCCCTGCTGCACGCCACCACCACGCCTTGGCTGATGCTGCTGTACATCAACATCATCCAGATCTTTCTGGGCATCTTCCTGGACATGGCGGCGCACATCCTGATCACCACGCCGCTGTTCCTACCGCTGGCGATCCAGATGGGTGTGGGCCCGGTGCAGTTCGGCATGATGCTGTTGCTGAATTGCGCGCTCGGCCTGGTCCACCCGCCGGTAGGTACGGTTCAATTCGTGGGGTGTGCCATAGGCAATATATCGATTGGTGAGGCAACCAAAACCGCCTGGCCCTACTACCTGGCGATATGGATAGCCATCAACCTGGTGACCTATGTGCCATCGTTCTCCACCTGGCTACCGTCGATCATTACCGGCCACCCGGTGTTCTAGATTCTTGGGGCTGCAGCGCAGCCCCTTTTTTTTGTGCCGGGCAGTGCCACCTCGCCTTGCAAGCCGGGCGAACACCGGCTTGCATCTCCTTTTTAAACGACTATGCAACTCTCCTTCATCGGCAACGCCACCATTTCCCGCAGACTGTCCATCGGCTTTGGCGTCATGGTGGGCTTGCTGGCCATCATTACCGCTGTCTCGCTGGTCAGCATGCAGAACACGCGACACCGCGTAGCCACCATCAGCGAAGTGCTCAGCCCCAAGGTGGCGCTGGTGGACCAGATGCGTCAGCAAGTCAACCAGACCGCCATGTCCATGCGCAATCTGGCGATCCTGACCACACCAGAAGACCTGGAAAAAGAATACAAACGCCTGGCCGGCGCCTACGACAGCTATGACAAGCAGTCCAAGCAATTGGCCCAGCGGGCCGATACCGACGAAGAGAAGAAGCAGCTCACCAGCCTGGAGGCGGCGCGCAAGGATGCATCCACCATCTTCCTGTCGGCAATTGAGAAAGCCGGCTCGGCCAGCGCCGTGCAAGACATTGCGGTACTCATCCGCCTGGAGCTGCGTACCAATCTGGAGGCCTGGAGCGCATCGCAGGACACCTGGCTGCACTCCATAGACGCACTCCAGCAGAACGCCGCGCAGCAAATCTCAGACAACCAGGCGGACGTGGTGCAGCAAGCCACAAGCGGCATCCAGGTGCTGCTGATAGTGGCCTGCCTGGCCATCAGCTTTGGCATCGGTGCCGCCTGGTTCATAACCCGCTCCGTCAAGCTGCCACTGCGCCACGCCGTGGAAGAGGCCGACCGCATGGCCGAGGGCGACCTGTCGCACGCTATCGAATCCAGCAGCCAGGACGAAACCGGCCAGCTGCTACGCCGTCTGGAGAGCATGCGCAGCCGCTGGGCCAGCACCGTGGCCCATCTGCGCGACACCACGCAGAACATCAGTACCGCGGCGGTGGAAATCGCCCACGGCAACCAGGACCTGAGCCAGCGCACCGAGCACACTGCCAGCAATCTGCAGCAGACCGCCGCCTCCATGGAGGAGCTGACCGGCATCGTCCGGCAGTCCGCCGACTCCGCCCGCCAGGCCAACCAGTTGGCGACATCGGCCGCCGAAGTCGCGGCACGCGGTGGGCAGGTCGTGGCCCAGGTCGTCAGCACCATGGACGAGATCAACAGCAGCTCCAAAAAGATTGCCGACATCATCGGCGTGATTGACGGCATCGCCTTCCAGACCAACATCCTGGCCCTGAACGCCGCCGTGGAAGCCGCCCGCGCAGGCGAGCAAGGCCGCGGCTTTGCCGTGGTGGCCAGCGAAGTACGCAACCTGGCCGGACGCAGCGCCGACGCCGCCAAGGAGATCAAGGGCCTGATCGCGGCCAGCGTGGACCGCGTGGACGCAGGCTCGCGTCTGGTCGATAACGCCGGCAAAACCATGACCGAAATCGTCGGTTCGGTGCAGCGGGTGTCGCACATCATCGGGGAAATCACGTCCACCTCGTCCGAGCAGTCCGAGCGCATCGACCTGGTCAGCGCGGCGGTAGTCGAGCTCGACCAGATGACCCAGCAAAATGCTGCGCTGGTAGAACAGTCCGCTGCAGCCGCCCAGAGCCTGACAACCCAGGCCACCCAGCTGACACAGGTAGTGGATACCTTCAAGCTGGCAACGTCGGCAGCCCACACCGCCCCGCAAGCCCTGGCAGGCAAGGCCCCACTGCGCCTGTCCTGAGCGGCCCTACGGTGCAGCCTGGCCCCGCTGCAGATTTCTATAGAAAATAGGCTCTAGCGCAATTAACACCTGCGCTAGCAGCTATTTTTTCAATAGCAAGTCTCGACGTGCTGCTGGCACCGCGTTGTTCCTACTACTCCCATGCGGGCTTGGCCACCATCAAATAAAAAACACCCAGCATCGCCAGAAATGCCGGGTAGCCCAAGGCCTCCCACCAGCGGGCGTAACGCCAGTAGATCACCGGCAGGCTGCTCCCTTCACGTACGGCTTGGTCCGCAAGGCTAGCCATCCGAATCTGCAGCCACACAACGGGCAGCCAGCACAGGCCCGCCAACACAAACAAAGCCAAGGACAAGGCAAGCCAGGGCGTGGTCAATGGCCACCCAGCCAAGTGGGCCATCCACAAACCGGTGGCAGGCTGGACCACGACCGTGGGCGTTGTGAACCACCAGTCGGCCCGCACGACCAGCTTCGCCACCTCGGCCTGCGCCGCCAGGTTGCGCGTACGGTTGACGCAAAAGAAATAGAAAGCCGAGCCAAAGCCGGTACCCACCAGCACCACGCTGGACAGGATGTGCAGCCACTTGATCGTCAAATACCAACTCATATCCGCGCCTTCGCCAATACCCACAACACAGCCGCAATCGGTACGTTCTTCGTCAGAGGCCCTAGCGGATGTAGCCACAGCGATGCATCCAGCACCGTGGCCACCAGGGTCATGACGGCCATAAGTAGGAGTGCCGCCCCGTACGTGACACGACCAGGCTTACAGCACATGGCCACCGCCAGTACCAGGTCCGCACCCGCCCCGGCCCAGACCAGCCCCTGGGCCACAAGCGGGTTGTATATGCCCGCCACGGCCAGCAAACCCAGACTTTGCCCCCGCAGCTCCCACACACTCACCAGCGCCGTGGCGAGCCAGACAAACACCAGGCTGTAACGCAGCAAGACAAGATCACTCCGGGAAAGTGTCATCTGGCCTGGCCCTTCATAGATAGGCTGCTCGCCCTGCCCGCCTCCTCCTGCCAGCGCAGCACCTCATCAGCGTGCCGCACCAGAAATGCGTGCAACCTGGCAAAGCGTCGCTGCGTTTGCCGGGCGAATACCCAAGCAACGACAGGGCTCAAAAATGGCCGCAAAACCGCTGGGCCCACCTCGAATGTGTAGGTATAGACCAGCACGGACGTATTCAGCCCAGTGGAGCGGTGTCGCATGGAAGCCGCCCACTGCGTAAACGGAAATGCATGCCCCAACATCTTCGCAGCGGCGAGCCTCGGCCTGTCATAGGAAACAAACTGGGTGCGCATGGACAGGCTACGCAACATGCCCGCACCGGTGTTCTCCGTCACAGCACCCTGGCTAGGGCATGGTGCTCCACCGACGACCCGGGTGTCACTGACCAAGGAGTCCCAGCGGGCACGCCATTGGTAATAGTGGAACGCATCAAACACCACCTCTGCGCAGGCAGGCATAGGAAACTCCAACTTTTCATGCGCCATGTGCGCTGCCCTCATCCAGCACGTCGGTCACCATGCCCCAGCGCGCGAACTCGGGCGAAAACTCCGCCAGATCCAGCAAGCCCATGCAAGGCAATGCACCCGCAGCCGGCAGCCCGCCTCGGGCCCATCGGCGGGCCAGCAAGATGGCAGCCATGCAGGGAATTTCCGGTCCATGGTCATGGTCGGCCGCAATATGCCAGGCCCGATGGGCGGGCTGACCGGCAGCATCCAGGCCCTGCACCCGCACCACCATGCCGCCCAGGGCGGTTCCCAAAAAATCAAACCATCTGGCAGTCCGGTTCAGCACGCCCGCCAGGCGGTCCGGCGCAGGCAGCAGTCCACGTGCCCGCAACGCCGCCAGCAGCGCGAAAAACTGCTGGGTCCACCGCAGCTCCAATGCAGCGCGGAACATGACGCGCTGGGTCACCTGGTACCGGGCGGGAAACAGCTCCAGATCGGGAATGTCGCACAGGGCGCCCAGACGGGGGCGCAAGCGGGCAAACTGCACCAGTGCAGGCTGCGCCCAGCCGAGCAAAGACGTCCACCGCCCCTCCATCCAGACAGAAATGGGTGCCCCGCAGTAACTCAACACCCCGGCCAAGGTGGCCTTGCCCCGGGGGGCCGTTTGCGCCGGGGCAATACATATATCCACTGTATCTATGCGCTGCCAACCCTGGCACAGGTGCTCCACGACGGCAGACGACAAAGCCGGCACCGTGCTGGCGCCCGACACCGCCACGCGCTCGGCAGCCACAAAACGGGCCTGCAACGCAGCCGGAAAATCACACACGAAACGACGGCCATCGGCCAGGTCCAGGTAATGCGCTCCCGCCTCAGCGGCAGCCTGGGCTACGGCGTAATCCTGTTGTTGAAACGGCCCAGCGGTATGGATCAGCAACTCCACCCCCATACGGCGTAGGGTCTGGGAAAAATCCGGTGCCGAATGGTCCACGGCAACCGCCTGCACGCCATGGCCCAATGTCTGCGCCAAAGCCTGGGCCCGCTGCAGGTCACGGCCGCCTATGCACAGCTGTATCGCGGCGTCACCCGCTAAAGCCCGGCAAATACGCGCGCCAAAATTCCCATAACCACCCAGCACCAGTGTTTTCAACGCCGCAATCCTTGTAGAAAAGTACCCACCCGGCGACCATTATCAGATCCCCGAGACAAGCATTGAATCAGGCCGTAGCGCAAATTGAGTAAGCGCGAGCAGCTATGCATTCAATAGCAGACCTCAGCGCGCCGCTGGCACGGGGTACTTCACCGCGTTGACCAGCATCTTGCGCCGGGCGGCGTCCAGCAGGTCGATGTCCAGCTTGTCGCACAGCTGCAGCAGGTACAGCAGCACATCGGCCGCTTCGGCCGCCACTTCGGCTTTCTTGTCGCCAGCCAACTCGCGGCTTTGCGCCTCGGTCAGCCACTGGAAATGCTCCAGCAGCTCGGCAGCCTCCACGCTGAGGGCGGCAGCCAGGTTTTTGGGTGAATGGAATGGCTCCCAATTGCGCGCGGCAGCAAAGTCGCGCAGAGCCTGTGTGAGGGATGAAATGTCATTGGGCATGCCCGATTGTGGCGTGTAGCAGGACTGCAGCTGGAGCCCATACGCTGCGCCACGCCCATGCCGGCAATCAGGGAAAGCCCCTAATACAAACCCATTTTTCTCCTTGTTATAGTTATTTTTAATAACTATAGTTAAGACAAATCAAGGAGAGCCACGTCTTGCAAGACGGCCGGCATCCCCCATCCACAACAGGAGACAAACCATGCAGCGCACCAAGACATCCACCCTCACAGCCATTGCATTGGCGGCATCCATGGCATCCGGCCTGGCGCTGGCCGACGTCACCATTGGCGTGGTGTTGCCTCTGACTGGCCCCGCCTCGGGCCTGGGCATTCCCATGGCCAACGAAATGAAGCTGTGGCCACAAACCATCGCCGGCGAGAAGCTGAACGTCATCGTGCTCGACGACGCGACCGACCCCACCAACGGTGTGAAGAACGCCCGCCGCCTGGTGTCGGACGACAAGGTAGACCTGCTGATCGGCTCGGCCGCCACCCCGGTGGGCATCGCGGTCGCGGGCGTGGCATTTGAGACGGAAACGCCGCAGCTGGTGGCCTCCCCCACCCCGCTGCAGCCCGGCAAAGACTTCTGGAGCTTCCGCCTGCCGCAGTCCACGGCCGTGATGTCCTATGCCGTGGTCGAGCACATGAAGAAGCAGGGCGTGAAAACCGTGGGCTTCCTGGGCTACACCGACTCCTACGGCGAGAGCTGGCTCAAGGAGTTCACCGCCGTGGCCGAGAAGGCCGGCATCAAGGTGATTGCATCCGAGCGCTTTGCGCGCACCGACACGGGCGCCACCGCACAGGCGCTGAAGCTGGTGTCCACCCAGCCCGATGCGATCCTGATCGCCGCTTCCGGCAGCGGCGCCGCCATGCCGCAAAAGGCGGTAGTCGAGCGCGGCTACAAGGGCAAGATCTACCAAACCCACGCAGCCGCCACCCGCGACCTGATGCGCGTGGGCGGCAAGGACATCGACGGCGCCTACGTGGTCTCCGGCCCGGTGATCGCACCCGAACAACTGCCCGACAGCAACCCCTCCAAAAAGCTGGCGCTGGACTACGTGCAGAAGTACGAGAAGAGCTACGGCCCGGGCAGCCGCAACCAGTTTGCCGCGCACTCCTTTGATGCCGAGATCATCCTGGAAAAAATCATCCCCATGGCGCTGAAGAAGGCCAAGCCCGGCACCAAGGAATTCCGCTCTGCGCTGCGCGACGCGCTGGAGACCATGGGCCGCACGCCGCTGTCGCAAGGCGTAATGAACTGGACCAAGGACGACCACTGGGGCTACACCAATGAAACCGGTGTGATCGTGAAAGTGGTCAACGGCGACTGGAAGGTCGAGTAAGGCTGACGCCTGTCGCACTCTATTTCTCTAGGACTTTCCATGGATTTTTCGATTGCCAGCGTCCTGCTGTTGGACGGCATCACCAACGGTGCGATCTACGCCCTGCTCGGCCTGGCCATCGTGCTGGTGTTCGCCGTCACGCGCGTCATCTTCATCCCGCAGGGTGAATTCGTCGCCTATGGCGCACTCACCCTGGCCATATTGCAGACCGGCGCCATTCCCGGCACCGTCTGGCTGCTGGTGATTCTGGCCAGCGTGGCCGCGCTGATGAACGCCTGGGGCGCCTGGCAGCGCCTGCGCCAGCCCGGTGCCGCGGTCCTGGCCCTGCTGCGCACCCTGGCCATTCCGGTAGCGATTGCCGCCGTCACCGCCTGGGCCGCGCCACGCCAGTTTCCGCTGCTGGTACAGGCCGCACTGAGCGTCTGCATCGTGACAGCCTTTGGCCCGCTGATGTACCGCGTGGTCTACCAGTCGCTGGCCGATGCCAGTACCCTGGTGCTGCTGATCGTCTCGGTAGGCGTGCACTTTGCGATGACCGGCCTGGGCCTGCTGTTCTTCGGTGCCGAGGGCTTTCGCAACCCCACGTTCTGGGACCAGCGCTTCCAGCTGGGCGCCGTCAACCTAAACGGCCAGGCCATCATCATCTGCACGGCCTCCTTGGCGCTGATCGTGCTGCTGTGGCTATTCTTTGAGCGCACGCTGTATGGCAAGGCCCTGCGCGCCACCGCCATCAACCGGCTGGGCGCGCGCCTGGTGGGCATCTCCACCCACACCGCGGGCAGCCTCACGCTAGCCATGGCCGCGCTGATAGGCGCGCTGTCCGGCTTGCTGATTGGCCCGACCACCACCATCTTTTATGACTCCGGTTTTCTGATCGGCCTCAAGGGCTTTGTGGCCGCGGTGATCGGCGGGCTGGCCAGCTACCCGGCAGCGGCCATCGGCGCGCTGTTTGTCGGCATCGTCGAGGCCTTCTCCTCGTTCTGGGCCAGCGCCTTCAAGGAAGTAATCGTGTTCACCCTCATCTTGCCGGTGCTGCTGTGGCGCTCGCTCGCCAACGGCCACGCCGACCACGACCACGACCACTGATACGCAGGCTGCATACGATGAAAACCCCATTGAACAATACCGTACTGCGCCTGGTGCTGCTGGCCGCCGTGGGCCTGCTCGCCTGCCTGCCCCTGCCCGACTTCTGGGTCACCCAACTGAACTACATTGGGCTCTACAGCCTGGTGGTGCTGGGCCTGGTGCTGCTGACCGGCATTGGCGGCCTGACCTCCTTCGGCCAGGCGGCATTTGTGGGCGTAGGCGCCTACACCAGCGCCTACCTGTGCACCCAATACGGCCTGTCGCCCTGGCTCACCGTCTTCATCGGCCTGACCATCACCGGCACCAGCGCCATGCTGTTGGGTGTGCTGACGCTGCGCATGTCGGGCCACTACCTGCCGCTGGCCACCATTGCCTGGGGCCTGTCGCTCTACTACCTGATGGGCAACCTGGACGCGCTGGGCAAGTACGACGGCCTGCTGGGCGTGCCCGGCATCACCCTGTTCGGCTGGGACCTGGGCGGCGGCAAACCCTTCTTTGTGCTGACCTGGGTGCTGGTCTTGCTGGGCGCTTTTGCACTCATCAACCTGCTGGACTCGCGTACCGGCCGGGCCATACGCTCGCTGCGCACCGGCGCACTGATGGCCGAGGCCATGGGCATCAATACCCTGCGCTTCAAGATCGGCATCTTCACCATTGCCGCGCTGTTTGCCAGCGTATCGGGCTGGCTGTTCGCGCACTTCCAGCGCACGGTGAACCCCTCGCCCTTCGGCCTGAAGATGGGCATTGAATACCTGTTCATGGCCGTGCTGGGCGGCGTGGGCCAGATCTGGGGCGCACTCACCGGGGCCCTGCTGACCAAGCTGCTGGAAGACCAGCTGCAGGTGCTGCTGCCCAAGCTGATCGGCGCCAGCGGCAACTTTGAAACCATCGTGTTCGGCATCGTGCTGGTGCTGGTGCTGAAGTATCTGCCCGATGGCCTGTGGTCGCTGGTGGCGCGCTGGCTGCCCAACCCACCCCGGACCGAAGACTGGACCCAGGCCACCCCGCTGCCCGCACGCAGCAAGCCCGAAGCGAATAGTCTGGTGCTGGACGTACGCGCCATCCGCAAACAGTTCGGCGGCCTGACGGCGGTGAACGACATCAGCTTCAGCATCCGGGCCGGGCAGATCAGCGGGCTGATCGGCCCCAACGGCGCGGGCAAGTCCACCACATTCAACCTGATCACCGGCGTGCTGGGCCTGACATCCGGCGAAGTGCGCTTCCGCGGCCAGGTGGTCAGCGGCCTGCCCTCACGCCAGATCGCCCAGCGCGGCATCTCGCGCACCTTCCAGCACGTGAAGATGATCCCGGAAATGACGGTGCTGGAAAACGTGGCCCTGGGCGCCCATCTGCGCGGCGGTAAAGGCGCGCTGTCTTCCATGCTGCGCCTGGACCGCCATGAAGAGCAACGCCTGTTGCGCGAGGCCGCACACCAGTTGCAGCGCGTGGGCATGGGTGCCCAACTGCACGAGCTGGCCGGCAACCTGGCCATGGGCCCGCAGCGCCTGCTGGAAATTGCCCGCGCCCTGTGCAGCGACCCGGCCCTGCTGCTGCTGGACGAGCCCGCCGCCGGCCTGCGCCACAAGGAAAAGCTGGCCCTGGGTGCGGTGCTGCGCCAGTTGCGTGCCGAGGGCATGGCCATCTTGCTGGTCGAGCACGACATGGACCTGGTGATGGACGTCTGCGACCACATCGTGGTGATGGAGTTCGGCACCCACCTGATGGAAGGCACACCCGCCCAGGTGCAGGCCAGCCCCGCTGTGCGTGCCGCCTACCTGGGCACCGACGAAGACACCGCAGTCCCCGCACCGCAACCCGAGGAGGTCTCAGCATGAGCCAACCCCTGCTCTCCATCTCCGGCCTGCGCGCCGGCTACGGCAAGGCCGAAGTACTGCACGGCGTGTCGCTGCAGGCGGCCGCCGGCAGCGTCATCACCGTCATCGGCCCCAACGGCGCCGGCAAGTCCACGCTGCTGAATGCGGTGATGGGCATCCTGCCGTCCCAGGGCGCAATGGAATTCCAGGGCCAGCCGCTGCACAAGCTGTCGCTGGAAGACCGCGTCATGCTGGGCATGGCCCTGGTGCCGGAAAAGCGCGAGCTGTTCAGCAGCATGCCCGTGGAAGACAACCTGGTGCTGGGCGCCTTCCGCCAGCTGCGCCTGCGCAACAAGGCCTGGCGCGACCAGTTGGATGTGGTCTACGCCCTGTTTCCGCGCCTGAAGGACCGGCGCCTGCAGCTGGCCGGCACCTTGTCTGGTGGTGAACGCCAGATGCTGGCCGTGGGCCGCGCCATGATGTCGCGCCCCACCCTACTGATGCTGGACGAGCCCAGCCTGGGCCTGGCACCGCTGGTGGTGCGCGAGATCTTCAAGATCATCCACACCCTGCGCCAGACCGGCGTGACGATTCTGCTGGTCGAGCAAAACGCCCGCGCCGCCCTGGAAGCTGCCGACCACGGCTACGTGCTGGAGATGGGCGACGTCAGCCTGCAAGGCCGCGCCGCCGACCTGGCCCGGGACCCAAGGGTGATTGACACCTACCTGGGCGCCGCCCGCAAACAACCACCATAAAAAAGGCTTACATCGCAGATAAATACTGCGCAAAAAGCTATTAAAAATATAGCAAGTACACCGCTTCCCCCTCACCCCCACCTCAAGGAGACAAACCATGAAAAAGACATCGCACATCATCACCCTCGCCGCGCTGGCAGCAGCCGGCTCCGTCCACGCGCAAAGCGTCAACCTTTACGGCCTGATCGATGTGGGCGTGGAACATGTCAGCAACGTCAACGCCGTGGGCGGCATCACCCGCATGCCCAGCAACACCAGTTCGCTGCCCTCCCGTTTGGGCTTTCGCGGCACCGAAGACCTGGGGGATGGTCTGAAGGCCCAGTTCACACTGGAAATGGGCTTTGCCCCCGACACCGGCGCATCCGGCCAGGGCGGTCGCTTGTTTGGCCGCCAGGCCAACCTGGGGCTGGCCGGGTCTTGGGGTAGCGTGACATTGGGCCGCCAATACTCCACCCTGTTCTGGTCCATCCAGGACTCCGACGTGATCGGACCTGCGCTGTATGCACTGGGTTCGCTGGACAGCTACATCCCCAACTCCCGCGCCGACAACTCCATCGCCTACCGCGGCACCTTCAGCGGCCTGACCCTGGGCGCTGAGTACAGCCTGGGCCGCGACACCGTGAACGCCGGCCCCAGCCCGGCCGGCACCAACTGCGCCGGTGAAAGCGGCACCGACGCCCAGGCCTGCCGCCAGTGGTCAGCCACCGCCAAGTACGACACCGCCGACTGGGGCGCCACGCTGACCTACGACACTCTGAACGGCCGCACTCCAGCCAGCAGCACGGACGTGGTGTTTGGTGGCCTGAACAGCAGCAGCACCAGCGACAGCCGCACACTGGCTGCCGCTTACGTCAAAGTCATGGGTGCCAAGATCGGCGGCGGAGTGATGCGCCGCAACAACGAAGGCAGCACCACCAAGCCCAAGAGCGACCTGTGGTACATCGGCGCCTCTTACCCTCTGACCCCTGCGCTGACGCTGGACGGCCAGTGGGCCAGCCTGCGCTACAAGAACTTTGACAACGGCAACTCCACCCTGTTGTCCGCACGGCTGGTGTACGCCTTGTCCAAGCGCACGGCGGTCTATACCCAGGTGGGGCATATCAGCAACGACACGCTGGCTGCGGTGTCGGTCAGCGGTGGTGCACCGGGCAGCAACCCCGCCGCTAGCGGCTCGCAAAACGGTGTCAGCTTCGGCGTTCGGCACGCTTTCTAACATCCCTGCCCTGCAGCGCTGAGCATCTTTCCAGGGTGCCAGCGCCTGCCGTAGAAATTTAGAAAAACAAGCATCCAGCGCATACGAAACCTGCGCCAGCAGCTATCACTTAGATAGCAAACTTACCCAAACCTGCAGCACGCAACACCATGGTTGAGGGCATGCTGCGGGCGCCTGTGTACCTCAACCCTGGAGACGAAGCCATGAGAACACGAATGCACATCCGCTTGCTGGCGATGTCGGCCCTGCCCGCCGCGCTGCTAGGGGCCTGCGGCGGCTCGGACGGCGGCTTGCCGCAGCTCTCCGCCGCCACGCCGGCCTCGCTGCTGTCCTGCACCGACCTGGCCAGCAAGATCAGTTTTGCCAACACCACCATCACCGCTGCCAACGCCATCGCCGCCGGCACATTGACGGTGGCCGGCACACCCGTACCCGCGCACTGCCAGATCACCGGCAAGATGAACCAGCGCGTCAGCGCCGTGGACGGCAACAGCTACGCCATCGGCTTCGAGATGCGCCTGCCCAACGCCTGGAACGGCCGCTTCTTCTACCAGGCCAATGGCGGCATCGACGGCAATGTGCTGACGGCCACCGGCGGCGTCAACGGTGGTTCAGGCATGACCAACGCACTGGCCATGGGCTTTGCGGTGATCAGCTCTGACGCCGGCCATGCCGCCGCACTCGGAGCGAATTTCGGTATCGACCCGCAGGCCCGGCTGGACTACGGCTATCAGGCCGCCGCCACGCTCACGCCCATGGCCAAGAGCGCCATCAAGACCGCCTACGGCAAGGGGCCGGACCGCTCCTACTTCGGCGGCTGCTCCAACGGCGGGCGCCACACCATGGTGGCCGCCACGCGCGAACCCGAGGAATACGACGGCTACCTGGTTGGCGACCCAGGCTTCCGCCTGCCGCTGGCGGCCATCGCCAACATCGCCGGCGCACAAGCCTATGCCACGGTGGCGACCAGCAGCTCTGACCTGTCTACCGCCTTCACCACTGCTGAGCGGGCCGTGGTCTCCAACGCTGTGCTGGCGAAATGCGATGCCCTGGATGGTGTGACTG
Organism: Rhodoferax sp. GW821-FHT10B06; assembly: GCF_059415605.1. Taxonomy (NCBI): domain Bacteria; kingdom Pseudomonadati; phylum Pseudomonadota; class Betaproteobacteria; order Burkholderiales; family Comamonadaceae; genus Rhodoferax; species Rhodoferax sp. GW821-FHT10B06. The sequence goes on from NZ_JBWKNO010000009.1 coordinate 77,751, forward strand.
ACGGCCTGGTCCAAAACACCACAGCCTGCCAGGCCGCCTTCAATCTGAACACCGATGTGCCCACCTGCAGCGGCAGCCGCGACGGGACCTGCCTGTCGGCCGCACAAAAGACCGTGGTGTCCAAACTGTTTTCGGGCGCCACCACCAGCAGCGGCGCACGCATCTATTCCAGCTTTCCGTTTGATGCAGGCTTGGGCACCAGCGGATATGCGTTCTGGAAATTCACCGCCCCCCTGGTGCTGGACTCCGGCGGTGCAGGCCTGATATGGCCCACACCGCCGGAAGACGCGGCCACCTTCAATGGGCCCGCATTCGCACTCACCGGCAATGTGGACACGATGCTGTCCCGTGTCGGCGCGACCAATGCCACCTATACCGAAAGCGCACTCTCGTTTATGCAGCCGGTGAACCCCAGCAATCTGTCCAAGCTGCGCGACCGCGGCGCCAAGATGATGGTCTACCACGGTACCAGCGACCCCATCTTCTCCAGCGACGACACCACCACCTGGTATGAATCGCTGCGCGCCGCCAACGGCGGTAACGCTGCCAGCTTCGCACGCTTCTACCGCGTGCCCGGCATGAACCACTGCTCGGGCGGCCCCGCCACCGACCAGTTTGACATGCTTACCCCGCTGGTCAACTGGGTGGAAAAAGGCCAGGCGCCCGACAGCGTGGTCGCCAATGCGCGCGGCGCCGGCAATGCCGTCGCAGTCAATGCCGACGTGCCCAGCAGTTGGTCCGCCAGCCGCAGCCGGCCGCTGTGCGTCTATCCCAAAGTTGCCACCTACAACGGCACCGGAGACATAGAAAACGCCGCCAGCTTCAGCTGCAAATAAGGACCGCACCCGCTCCGGGCATGCCCGGAGCGGGTGGCAAAATAGTGCCATGACCGTAACCAGCCAGCGCACTCCCCCACAGGCCGTCCACAGCATAGACACCAGCTCGCTGGAGGGTTTGGTGGGCTACAACGCCCGGCGGGCTTCGCTCTTCATCGTGGACATCATCCGCGAGCACATCGCCAGCCATGATCTGCGAATCGTGGACCTGTCCATACTGCTGCTGGTGGCGCACAACCCCGGCATCACCTCGCGCCAGCTCTCCAGCGTGCTGGACATCCTGCCACCCAACCTTGTGGGCATGCTCAACACCATAGAAAAGCGCGGTTTGATCGAGCGCAAACCCCACCCCATGGACGGCCGCGCTATGGGTTTGCATGTCACCGACAGCGGCGCTGAACTGGCCACACAAGTCGAATCCGAGGTGGGCCAGCTGGAAATCGAAGCCACCTCCCACCTGACAGCAACCGAGCGCAAAACGCTAATACGCCTGTTGCAGAAAATCTACCGCCGCTAATTCCCTCGCCCCATTTTGGGGAACAGTGCAGACACTTCCTGCTTACAATGCTATTAAACTAGTAGCAAAATAGGTTTTTTGCGTTATAGTCGTGGCGCCGCCTGGGCGTGCGCCCCCAGGCCCGCCAGACTTCCCACCGCACATTGTCCCGAGGAGAACACCATATGAGTTCCAAAGAAAACGTCGCCGTCCACCAACTGCTGGCCCTGCTGGAGTCCCGCTACGCCATTCGCGTGCTGTGGGCTCTGCGCGACGGCCACGCCCAGACATTCCGCCTGCTGCAGGACAGCGTCGGCGGCGTCACCCCCAACACCCTGAACACCCGCCTGAAAGAGCTGCGCGAAGCCGACCTGCTGACCCATGGCTCCGATGGCTACAGCGTCACCCCCACCGGTGCCGACCTGCTCAAACGCCTCAGCGACCTGCAAGCCTTTGCCGGCAAATGGTCTGTCGCCCAGGCGAAAAAAGTCAAATAGAACGAGCGCTTTTTAGTCACTTGTGAGTAGGCAAGTGACCCATGTCAAAAATTGATAGCCCAAATATTGGCAAGATAAACAGGGAGTAGAGGCAAGGATGACACCATCATGCAACAGCAACCGTTTTCTCAGTTTTGGGCACTCGTAGATCATCCTTTAGCCCCCGATGCTCCGAACCGTTTTCCATCAACGGAAGCCCGAGCACAGCCAGTAAAGTCGGGTAGGCTCTTTGGCAAGACGCATTGCCAAGGGTTGGCGGCTCTGCTCACAACCCTGCTCTTCCATGACCCTGGCCAGGCCGAACCGGCGGGCGGCAATATAACCTCCGGCACTGGCAGCATCAGCCAAGCTGGCCTCAACACTACGATCAGCCAAGGCAGCCAACGCCTGGCAATCGACTGGTCCAGCTTTGGCATTCGGGCCAATGAAACCGTACGTTTCATACAACCCAATGCCCAGGCCATTGCACTAAACCGCGTTACCGGCAAGGAATCAACCAGTATTCTGGGTAGCCTGATAGCCAATGGGAACGTGTTCATTCTGAACCCGAATGGCGTACTTATCGGGGCTGGTGCGCAAGTCAACGTCGGGGGACTGGTCGCCAGCACCTTGAATATCAGTAATGCCGACTTTGAAGCCGGTTTGTACAACCTGGCTGGCAACAGTACGGCAGGCGTGGTGAACCGCGGAGCCATCACCGTGCCTGCAGGTGGCAAGGTTGCGCTGATTGCTCCAAGTGTCACGAACACGGGGCAGATCAACGCACCACAAGGCGACGTGCTGCTGGCGGCCGCCAACGGCGTCAATCTGAAACTGGTTGACGGCAGCCCTCTTGGCTATGTTCTCACCCAGGGTGCCGCTCAAGCCCTGGTAGACAACGGCGGCATGGTTTTGGCCGACGGAGGCCGGGTAGTACTGACGGCCAAGGGGCTTGAAGGATTGAACAACGCCGTCATCAACCACAGCGGCATCATCCAGGCCAGGACCGTATCACATCGCAACGGCAGCATCGAGCTTCTGGGCGACGAGGGAACCACCACGCACGTCAGTGGCACCTTGGACGCAAGCGGCCAGAACTCCGGCGATAGTGGCGGTACGGTGAAGGTGCTGGGGCAAAAAGTTGGCCTGTTTGATGACGCGCACATTAACGCCAGCGGCCCGGCGGGCGGTGGTACGGTGCTGGTTGGTGGCAATCAGCAAGGACGAGGCCCCGAACCCAACACCAACGCAACCTATATGGCCCCCACAGCCAGTATCGACGCCAGCGCGACACTGGCTGGCGATGGCGGCAAAGTGGTCGTATGGGGCACCGATGTGGCCAACGTCTATGGCAACATCCGGGCTATGGGTGGCACGCAAAGCGGCAACGGAGGTGCCATCGAAACCTCCGGGCACGCACTGGATACCAACGGCATTGCAGTCGATGTTTCTGCCGCGCAAGGCCAAGGCGGATTGTGGTTGCTGGACCCCTACAACGTCACCATATCCAGTGCCGCGCAAACGGGTGGTGCCTTCAGCAGCAATGTCTGGGCTCCCTCAGCATCGGGTTCGACAGTCAACACCACCAATATCCAGACCATACTCAACAGCGGCGGCAACGTGACCATCACGACTACCGCCGCAGGAGGAGCCCAAGAAGGCAATATCGCCATCAACGGAAACATTGTAAAAAGTGCTGGCTCAGCCTCCACCTTGACACTGATTGCCGATGGCCGCATTACCAGCAATGGCACCTCGGGGGCACACCGCAGCATCAGCAGCACCAGTGGCACACTGAATGTATCCATGACGGCGAACGCCACGAGCACGGCCGCCGCCAACAATGGGCTAAAACTACAGTACCTCGATGTAACAGCCAATGGCGGCAACATCAGCCTGACTGCCAGTGGCGCACAAAACGGCACTGCCTCGGCCCTGCAATATTTAAACGGCGCCTTGACCACCAGTGGCAGTGGCACCATCAGCATCGTGGGCACCATGCCCAGCAACGGTAATTCACAGGGAGTGGTCATGAACTCCGCCACCCTGACTACTGCCAGCGGAGCTATTTTGATCCAGGGCACCAGTGGCGGCACCGGCACCATTACGGGCGTCAATGGCAATGGCGCCTCGCTTATGAGCACAAACAATACTGCAGTCAAGCTGACGGGCAGCAATACCTTGCAGAGCACCTCAGGCGGGAGCATCACACTGACGGGCACTGCGACCGGTGCTGTAAGCACCTGGGCCGGCGGCGGCGTGGAAATTAGTGCCGGAGACTCCATTTCCACCACGGGTGCCGTAACCATCACGGGTAATGCCTCTAACCCGGTATCGACCACTTATAGAAACCAGTTGTCTACCGTTAATTTTGCGGGCAACACCAGCACGGCGATCAATATCACCGGGGGCACGGTGGCTATCTCGGGTATCAACACCACCGTGGGCCAAGTTGGCACTACCAGCAACAGCAATGCAGCCCTGAAGTTGGCCGGAAAAATCAACATCACATCTACCACGGGCGCCATCAACCTCACCGGCTCCAACGCCGGTGGCGACGGCTTGTGGGGCTCCGGTACGGCCAATAGCACCGTCTCTATCTCCGCACCGGTGACCAGCTCAGTCAACATCAATGCAGCCGCGCTAGATTCCGTCAATGGATATACCGGCTTCTATGTGGGGGGCAATGCAACCCTGGCTTTTTTGACCGCGGCGCCTGTCAACCTGGTTTCCCAGACTGCAGAAACTTCCACCCACAATTCCGTCTGGAACAAGGGCTTCATCAGCACTCCTGGCAACCTAGCCATCACGTCCACCGCCGGCGCCATTTCAGATGATGCGGCTTCTAGTGCCGGTGTTTTCTCCAATGTCGGAGGCACCACCAGCATCACCAGCACCGGTGGCGGCAACACTATCAGCCTGACCAATGCCAGCAACAAATTCACAGGCGCTGTTTCGTTGAGCGCTGGCGCCACCAGCTTGGTCAACAGTACCGCCTTGACGCTAGGAACCAGCAGCATTGCTGGCGCACTGTCGCTGACGGCACCAGGCATCACGCAAACCGGCGCCCTCTCCGTCAGTGGAGCAACCACCCTGAATGGCGGTGGCGCGGCCATCAACTTGGCAAACACGGGCAATAACTTCAACACGCTCTCGGCCAGCAACGCCGCAGGAGTGACCGTAGTAGACAGCAATGCACTGGGCGTAACAGGCATTGCTTCCACCGGTGCAGCACAACTGACCACACTCACGCAAAATTTAACCACCAGCGGCAACATCGCCGTCAGCAATGGAAATCTGACGCTGACAGCGGGCTCCAGTACCGCACGTGGTACAAGTACAGGTGGCGATGTCATTAACAACGCCACGCTCACCGTGGATTCCGGCAGAAAAATCTATGTCTACAGCGGTTCGCTTGCCTCCACAAGTCTCGGCGGGTCACTGGCCACACAAGCCGCGGCGGGTAGCGGTAACTTTCGCTACAACAAGCAGGCAGGCGATGCTCCGGGTGCTAGCACCGTAGGCGATGGCACAACCTATGTGCTGTACCGTGAACAACCCACGATCACGATCACACCCACCGATCCCAGCAAGGTTTATGACAAGAATGCTGCGACAGACCCCAGCCTGGGATATGCCATATCCGGCCAGGCCAACGGTGACACAGCCAGCCAAATCCTGACAGGAAGCCTGGCACGCAGCACGGGGCAAAACGTCGGCAGCTACAGCATTAGTCAGGGCACCCTGGCAGATCAACTGGGCTACCAAACCAGTTTCGCCACAGGACATAGCGTGTCCATCACCCCGGCCACCGTCAGCGTCAGTGGCGCCGGCGCCGCCTCCAAGACCTATGACGGCACCACCACCGCCAGCGTCAGCGGCGGCACGCTCAGCGGTGTCATCAGTGG
>NZ_JBWKNO010000009.1:83565-204673 GCF_059415605.1 Rhodoferax sp. GW821-FHT10B06
GAGCCAGAGCGGCAGCTTCGATACCAAGAACGTGGGCACCGCCAAGACCGTCACCGAAACCTTCGGCATCAGCGGCAGCGCCGCCGGCAACTATGTGCTGGCCAATTCCACCGCCACCACCACTGCCGATATCACCCCCAAAGCGATCACAGTTTCCGCGCAAGGTGCAAGCAAGGTCTATGACAATAACGCCGCAACCGATCCGGCTCTCATTTATGTGGCGAACGGCCTCATCGGCGGCGATGGTTTGGAGGGCACATTGAGCCGGGTCAGCGGTCAAAATGCAGGTAGCTATGCGATAAATCAAGGCAGCCTGGCCAACGCGAACTACAGCATTGCATTCACAGGCAATACCTTCTCCATCACTCCTGCGCAACTAACGATCGCAGCGAATAGTGCCAACCGCTTAGTGGGACAAAACAACCCCGCGTTCGGTGCAACATTTAATGGTTTTGTACCTGGTGAAAGTGTCAGCAATTCTGACTTGTCAGGCAGTTTGGTTTTTGGCACCACTGCAGCCAGTAACTCCGCGCCAGGACGGTACCCCATCGTTCCGAGTGGGTTGAACAGCAATAACTACCAATTGCACTATGAAGCAGGCACCTTGCTTGTCGACCCCGCCAACTTGGTAACCGTCGCACTAGGCTCATCAACCAATGAAGCTGGCTATACAGCAGCACTGCACGGGCTGTCCAATTTAGAACCCAGCAGCAACCGACTGACTCAAACAGTTTCAGCCGGTCATGCTGACTGCGGCTGGAGTTCAACCAAAGCCAGTTTAAGAGTAAGGGTCGTGTGCCGCACCAAGTGATAGCCACACTACCGCATGTCGTGTCGCTAATGCTATGCAGCATGCTACTGCCAGCAATGGCACAGACGTTTCCAGATGCAACTGGCACGCCCTCTTCCGCCTCTACCCAGGGTGCGGAAGAAAAGATTTCCATCCAAAAAATCCGCGTGACAGGTGCAACGATTTACTCCGCAGCCACACTCGAGGCCTTGGTCAATTCATTGAACCATGGGGAACATACCCTTGCAGAACTGCAGCTTGGAGTAGAACGCATCAATGCCTTCTACCGTGCGGATGGATGGACCCTGGCACGTGCCTATTTGCCCGCCCAAACGGTACACAATGGAGAGATTGAAATCCGCGTCTTGGAAGGCGCCCTGTCTGAAGTACATATCGACAACCAGAGTCGGCTACGAACCAGCGTGTTGGAAGCTCGCTTGGCCCCCATCCCACGTGGTGCTCCGCTCAACCAGCATCAGCTTGACCGCACCTTGCTGTTACTTTCGGATGTATCCGGTACCCAGTTCAGTGCCGACTTGGCACCTGGTGCGTCCACAGGGCTGACCGATTTGCGCCTTAGCGCCCAAACATCACCACTGCTCGCTGGGCGTCTGGAAGTAGACAACTATGGATCGCAATACCTGGGCCGCGTACGGACAGGTGGCAAATTCGCGTTAAACAATCCATTGGGCTACGGTGAGCAATTTGGCCTGCATGTGCTGGGAGGCCATTCATCTCTCTTTTTCGGAAATATCTCCGCACAAGTCCCTTTGGGTTTCAACGGCCTAGGCCTAGGGGCCAGCGTCACCCGCACGCAGTACCGACTAGGCTCCGACTTCGCCCAGCTTGATGCGACAGGCAGCGTCAGAGCCGCCGCGATCAACATCAATTACGCATGGATTCGCAGCCTAAATACCAATTTAAGCAGCCAAATCAGCGTGGAAACCCGCGCGTTACAAGACAAAGTCAACGCAACGGAGACCGTGATCGACAAGCACGCCCAGCATGCCAGCCTGGACTTGACCTTCAGCCATCGCAGCGAGGGTGGAAGCAACAATCTGGCTATTCTGCGATTCGGCACGGGACACCTGGCGCTGGACAACGAGGTCACGCGCGCAATCGACGCTGCTAGCGCCCAGACGGCGGGGCGCTACAACACCCTAGACCTAGAGCTGCAGCGAACCCAGCCGTTGCTCGGAAAATGGGAGGCATATGTACGATGGCATGGCCAAGCCGCATCCAAAAACCTGGATTCTTATGACAAGCTGGGACTCGGCGGCCCCAACGGAGTGCGCGCCTACCCGTCTGGAGAAGCCACCGGTGACCAGGGCTGGCTCTCCCAAGTAGAAATACGCTACACAGCATCTCCCATGCTCATTCCGTCCGTCTTTTGGGATACTGGCGCCGTGCTTATCAATAAGAATCCGTTTTTGTCTGGCGACAATCACCGTCACCTGGAAGGTGCGGGGCTAGGAATTCGCGGTAGTTACCAGAATTTTGACTGGCAAGCATGGCTGGCTTGGCGGCGAACCAATCCCGCCCAATCCGAAAAAGATATGTCCCCCCGCGCATGGATTCAAGGCAGTTGGGCTTTTTAAAGAACTAATATGCAACAGCATTTGACCCTCTCCAACATACTGCCTGCGGACCACCCAGACGCATTGCTGGTTGGCCGCATCTGGATGGAAGGCCGAGGCCCGGTGCTGGTCCAGGTGAAGGCCGACGGCATCTACAGCCTGGAACATCTGGCCCTCACCTGCAGCCAGCTGCTGGAGCTGGCAGACCCGGCGGCCATGGTGCGTGCCCAGCCCGGCCTGCGCCTGGCGGATACCGCCGCAGTGCTGGCCAACTCGGCGCACAACGCCCGCAATCCGTCGCAGCCCTGGCTGCTGGCGCCCTGCGATCTGCAGGCCCTGAAAGCGGCCGGCGTCACCTTTGTGGCCAGCATGCTGGAGCGGGTGATCGAGGAACAGGCGCGCGGCGACGCCAGCAAGGCGGCTGCGGTGCGCGCGGCCGTGGTGGCGGTGATTGGCGACAACCTCGGCAATATCCAACCCGGCTCGGCCGCTGCGGCCGAACTAAAAAAAGTACTGCTGACCCAGGGCATGTGGTCACAGTACCTGGAGGTAGGCATAGGGCCGGACGCCGAGCTATTCACCAAATCGCAGGTGATGAGCGCCGTGGGCCTGGGCACCGAGGTCGGCATCCACCCCGGCAGCGCCTGGAACAACCCCGAGCCCGAGGTGGTGCTGGCCGTCAACAGCCGCGGTTCGGTGGTCGGCGCAGCCCTGGGCAATGACGTGAACCTGCGCGACTTCGAAGGCCGCAGCGCCCTGCTGCTGGGCAAGGCCAAGGACAACAACGCGTCCTGCGCCATCGGTCCGTTCATCCGCCTGTTCGACGCGCATTTCTGTATGGACGACGTACGCCGCTGCGACCTGGCCATGGAAGTCGCCGGCCATGACGACGGCTTTGTCATGCAGGGTGCCAGCAGCCTCAGCAAGATCAGCCGCGACCCGGTGGACCTGGTGGAGCAGGCCATAGGCCCCAACCACCAGTACCCGGACGGCTTCATGCTGTTCCTGGGCACCATGTTCGCCCCCACCCAAGACCGCCATGGTCCTGGCCAGGGCTTCACGCATGTGATTGGCGATACGGTGACCGTGCGCACGGCCCAGTTGGGCCAGCTGGTGAACCGCGTCAACACCTGCGACCAAGTAGCGCCCTGGACCTATGGCATCAGCGCCCTGATGCGCGACCTGGCGCGGCGCCGGCTGCTGGCATAATCCAGCGTCTTTTACGGCCTCTACGCAGATTCTTACTGCGCTAGAAGCTATATTTTCAATAGCAATCTGCTTGCGCAACGCTTAGCCCTGGCCCACAAGCCTGCGGCTCTGCGTTGCGCCAGTCATTTGGCTGCAACTTCAAGGAACTCTCATGGCAATCACCACCACCGCTTCCGGCCTGCAGTATGAAGACACCGTTCTGGGTGCCGGCGACGTGGCCACCAAGGGCAAAAGCGTCACCGTACATTACACCGGTTGGCTGTACAACGACGGCGTGCAAGGCGCCAAGTTCGACTCCAGCAAGGACCGCAAGGACCCGTTTGTGTTTTCCCTGGGCGCCGGTATGGTTATCAAGGGTTGGGACGAAGGCGTGGCCGGCATGCAAGTCGGTGGCCAACGCACGCTGATCATCCCCGCAGACCTGGGCTATGGCGCCCGTGGCGCTGGCGGCGTGATCCCCCCGAACGCCACGCTGAAGTTCGACGTCGAACTGTTGGCCATCAAGGGCTGATCTCCGCCCGATTTTTTGCCCGCTGCCCCCTTGAAATCCAGGGGGTAGCCCCCAAGCTTGAACGCTGGTTCACTCGATTCCCCCACAGAACATGTCTGAAAACACCTCCAACCCCGACCACCAACCTCTGGACGGCATGGCCCCCGCTGAAGAGCTGGCCACCAGCGACGTGGAAGCCCTGGCCATCGCCCAGGCTGAGTTGGCTGCACTGAAAGCCAAAAGCGCCGATCTGGCTGACCAGTTTCTGCGCGCCAAGGCCGACGCCGAAAACGCCCGCCGCCGCGCCGAAGAAGACATCAGCAAGGCCCGCAAGTTCGCTGTGGAAAGCTTTGCCGAAAGCCTGCTGCCCGTAACCGACAGCCTGGAAGCCGGCCTGGCCATCAAAGACGCCACCACCGCTCAGATCCGCGAAGGCGCCGAAGCCACCCTGCGCCAACTGAAAAGCGCACTGGAACGCAATAAGGTCATTGAAATTGCCCCCGCCGCCGGCACCAAGTTCGACCCGCACCAACACCAGGCCATCAGCGTGGTGCCTGCCGAGCAGGAAGCCAACACCGTGGTGACCGTGTTGCAAAAAGGCTATCTGATTGCCGACCGCGTGCTGCGCCCGGCCCTGGTAACCGTTACCGCACCCAAATAAGTACACATTTGGTAACCCCACACTTGAAGTGGGAAAAGTTATCCACACATTAGATCCATCCGGGCGCTGAACCCAGCTCCCACCCTTTATTTAGATTGCAGGAGAAAAACATGGGAAGAATTATCGGTATTGACTTGGGCACCACCAACAGCTGCGTGTCCGTCATGGAAGGCAACACCCCCCGCGTGATCGAAAACGCCGAAGGCGCTCGCACCACGCCGTCCATCGTGGCCTACCAAGAAGACGGTGAAGTGCTGGTCGGCGCATCCGCCAAGCGCCAGGCTGTCACCAACCCCAAGAACACCTTGTACGCGGTGAAGCGCCTGATCGGCCGCAAGTTCACCGAAAAAGAAGTCCAAAAAGACATCGACTTGATGCCCTACTCCATCGTGGCAGCCGACAACGGCGACGCCTGGGTGCAAGTGCGCGGCAACAAGCTGTCGGCCCAACAGGTCAGCGCCGACATTCTGCGCAAGATGAAGAAGACCGCCGAAGACTACCTGGGCGAAGCCGTCACCGAAGCCGTGATCACCGTGCCCGCGTACTTCAACGATGCACAGCGCCAAGCCACCAAGGACGCTGGCCGTATTGCCGGTCTGGACGTGAAGCGCATCATCAACGAACCTACCGCAGCTGCCCTGGCTTTCGGCCTGGACAAGCAGGAAAAGGGCGACCGCAAGATCGCCGTGTATGACCTGGGTGGCGGCACGTTCGACGTGTCCATCATCGAAATCGCCGATGTCGATGGCGAAAAGCAATTCGAAGTGCTGTCCACCAACGGCGACACCTTCCTGGGCGGCGAAGACTTCGACCAACGCATCATCGACTTCATCATCAGCGAATTCAAGAAGGAATCCGGAGTCGACCTGTCCAAGGACGTGCTGGCTCTGCAACGCCTGAAGGAAGCCGCTGAAAAGGCCAAGATCGAGCTGTCCAACAGCGCATCGACCGACATCAACCTGCCCTACGTGACAGCCGATGCCTCCGGCCCCAAGCACTTGAACATCAAGCTCAGCCGTTCCAAGCTGGAAGCCCTGGTGGAAGAGCTGATCGAGCGCACCATCGCTCCTTGCAAGATCGCCATCAAGGATGCAGGCGTGAGCGTGGGTGACATCCATGACGTGATCCTGGTCGGCGGTATGACCCGCATGCCCAAGGTGCAAGAAAAGGTCAAGGAATTCTTCGGCCGCGATCCCCGCAAGGACGTGAACCCCGACGAAGCCGTGGCGGTTGGCGCTGCCATCCAAGGCCAGGTGTTGTCTGGCGACCGCAAGGACGTGCTGCTGCTGGACGTGACGCCTCTGTCCCTGGGTATCGAAACCCTGGGCGGCGTGATGACCAAGATGATCGCCAAGAACACGACCATCCCCACCAAGTTTGCGCAAACCTTCTCCACTGCGGACGACAACCAGCCCGCCGTGACCATCAAGGTGTTCCAAGGCGAACGCGAAATCGCCAGCGTCAACAAGCTGCTGGGCGAGTTCAACCTGGAAGGCATCCCACCAGCAGCGCGTGGTACGCCGCAAATTGAAGTGTCGTTCGACATCGACGCCAACGGCATCTTGCACGTGGGCGCCAAGGACAAGGGCACCGGCAAGGAAAACAAGGTCACCATCAAGGCCAACTCCGGTCTGTCGGAAGCCGAAATCCAGCAAATGGTGAAAGACGCCGAGCTGAACGCCGCAGACGACAAGAAGAAGCTGGAACTGGTGCAAGCCCGTAACCAAGGCGAAGCCAGCGTGCACAGCGTGAAGAAGAGCCTGACCGAGTACGGCGACAAGATCGAAGCGTCTGAAAAGGAAAGCATCGAAGCCGCCATTAAGGCCCTGGAAGAAGCCCTGAAGGGTGAAGACAAGGCCGCTATCGACGAGAAGAACACCGCGTTGATGACCGTCAGCCAAAAGCTGGGCGAAAAGATGTACGCCGACATGCAAGCCAAGCAAGCCGCTGAAGAAGCCGCTGCCGGCGCAGGCGCGGCACCTGCTGGCGAGCAAGCCGCGGGTGCCAAGGCTGCGGACGACAACGTGGTCGACGCCGAGGTGAAAGAAGTCAAAAAGGGCTGATCCACACGTCTGATTGATCGCGTGGATTCGCCGCCGCGTCGAATGGCCGGAACTCCCCAGTTCATGGTCTTTCGACGCGGCTTTTTGCCTCCCATGCAGCCCCTGCTTCACCACACCCGACCATGAACAAGACGCGACTGGAAGCCTTCAGCGATGGCGTTATTGCCATCATCATCACCATCATGGTGCTGGAGCTGAAGGTGCCCCACGGAACCGAATTCGCGGACCTGTTGCCCTTGTTGCCGGTGTTCTTGAGCTATGTGCTGAGCTTTGTGAATGTAGGCATCTACTGGAACAACCACCACCACATGCTGCACACCGTGAAGAAGGTCGATGGCCGCACCCTGTGGGCCAATCTGCACCTGCTGTTCTGGTTGTCGCTGATGCCGTTCACCACGGCCTGGATGGGGGAAAACCATTTCGCGGCCTTGCCCATGGCCTTGTTCGGCGGCGTATTGCTGATGTGCAGCATTGCCTATGCCACGCTGAAACGCAGCATCGTCTGCCTGCATGGCACGGATTCGGTGTTGGCGCGGGCCGTAGGGTCGGACGCTAAGGGCAAGTTGGCCACGGTGGCTTATGCGCTGGCTATCCCGCTGTGCTTTGTGAGCACGGCGCTGGCGGCTGGAATTATTGTGGCAGTGGCGCTGATGTGGCTCATCCCCGATCGCCGTATTGAGAAAGTGATTGCAGAATGAGCAAAAAAGATTATTACGAATCCCTCGGCGTTCCCAAGAACGCGTCCGAGGACGAAATCAAAAAGGCTTATCGCAAGCTGGCGATGAAGTACCACCCTGACCGCAACCAGGGTGATGCTGGCAAGGTGGCCGAAGAGAAGTTCAAGGAAGTCAAAGAAGCCTATGAGATGCTGAGCGACGCGCAAAAACGCGCCGCCTACGACCAGCATGGCTTCGCCGGCGTGGACCCGAATATGCGCGGCGGTGCTGGCGCAGAAGGCTTTGGCGGTTTCGCTGAAGCCTTTGGCGACATCTTTGGCGACATGTTCGGCCAAAGCCGGGGTGGACGTGGCGGTGGCCGCCAGGTATTCCGCGGCAGCGACCTCAGCTACGCCATGGAAGTCAGCCTGGAAGAAGCCGCCCGCGGCAAGGAAGCGCAGATCCGTATCCCCACCTGGGAAGCCTGCGACACCTGCCACGGCAGCGGCGCCAAGCCCGGTACCCAGGCCAAGACCTGCGGCACCTGCGCAGGCCAGGGCACGGTACAGATGCGCCAAGGCTTCTTCAGCGTGCAGCAAACCTGCCCCACCTGCCGCGGTAGCGGCAAGGTGATTCCCGAGCCTTGCACCGTGTGCCAGGGCCAGGGCAAGCTGAAAAAGCAAAAGACGCTGGAAGTCAAAATCCCGGCCGGCATCGACGATGGCATGCGTATCCGCAGCGTGGGCAATGGCGAGCCAGGCTCCAACGGCGGCCCGCCGGGCGACCTGTACATCGAGATACGCCTGAGGAAGCACGACATCTTCGAGCGCGACGGCGGCGACCTGCACTGCTCGGTACCGGTAAGCTTCATCACCGCAGCCCTGGGCGGCGAGATCGAAGTGCCCACGCTGGCTGGCAAGGCAGCCATCGATATCCCCGAAGGCACCCAGGCCGGCAAGCAGTTCCGCCTGCGCGGCAAGGGCATCAAGGGAGTGCGTGATAGCGCGCCCGGCGACCTGTATTGCCACATCACTGTGGAAACGCCGGTCAAGCTCACCGAATACCAGCGCAAGCTGTTGCGGGAACTGGAAGACTCGCTGAAAAAGGGCGGTGGCAAGCACTCGCCCACGGGCGACAGTTGGACCGACCGTTTGAAGAAATTCTTCAGCGCATAAAACAAAGCCCTCGACTTGAACTTCGAGGGCTTTTTTTATGTCTGACCACAGATCTTTACTTGCTATTAACTTGGTAGCACATTGCGCACGGTTTATATGCGCTACAGGCCTTTTTATCCATAAGAATAGCAAGCGTGCAGAGATATACCGGTGCAAGGGTCGCCGCTTATAGTTCAAGCCTTTGATTCTGAGAGCTTCGCCCATGAAAACCAAAGCCGCAGTCGCCTGGAAAGCAGGCGCCCCCCTGACCATAGAAACCGTGGACCTGCAAGGCCCCAAGTTCGGCGAAGTGCTGGTCGAGATCAAAGCCACCGGCATCTGCCACACCGACTACTACACCCTGAGCGGTGCCGACCCCGAAGGCATCTTCCCCGCCATCCTGGGCCATGAAGGCGCCGGCATCGTGGTCGATGTCGGCCCCGGTGTCACCACGCTGCAAAAGGGCGACCACGTCATCCCCCTCTACACCCCGGAATGCCGCCAGTGCAAGTTCTGCCTCAGCCGCAAGACCAATCTGTGCCAGCTCATCCGTGGCACCCAGGGCAAAGGCCTGATGCCCGACGCCACCAGCCGCTTCAGCCTGGACGGCCAACCCATCTTTCACTACATGGGCACCAGCACCTTCAGCAACTACACCGTGGCCCCCGAGATCAGCCTGGCCAAGATCCGCAAGGACGCACCCTTTGACAAGGTCTGCTACATAGGCTGCGGCGTCACCACCGGCATCGGTGCCGTGCTGTTCACCGCCAAGGTGGAAGCCGGCGCCAATGTGGTGGTCTTCGGCCTGGGCGGTATCGGCCTGAACGTGATCCAGGGCGCCAAGATGGTGGGTGCCGACAAGATCATCGGCGTGGACATCAACCCCGAGCGCCAGGCCATGGCCCGCCAGTTCGGCATGACCCACTTCATCAACCCCAAAGAGGTACCGAACGTCGTAGACGCCATCGTGCAGCTCACCGACGGCGGTGCCGACTACAGCTTCGAGTGCATAGGCAACACCCAGGTCATGCGCCAGGCGCTGGAATGCACCCACAAGGGCTGGGGCCGCAGCATCATCATCGGCGTGGCCGAGGCCGGTGCCGAGATCAGCACCCGCCCGTTCCAACTGGTCACCGGCCGCAAATGGGAAGGCTCGGCCTTTGGCGGCGCCCGTGGCCGCACCGACGTGCCCAAGATCGTGGACTGGTACATGGAGGGCAAGATCAGCATCGACCCGCTGATCACCCACACCATGCCGCTGGAGGACATCAACAAGGGCTTTGACTTGATGAAGCGCGGGGAGTCCATCCGCGGGGTTGTCTTGTATTGACCCCTGCAAGCGTCCCCGATTCACTGCCCTCTTACTTCTAAGGCTGTATGACTGATTCCTTGAAAACCCTTTCCGAGCACGGCTGCTTTGGCGGTGTGCAGACCTTCTACCAGCACGACTCGATGGAAATCGGTTTGCCCATGAAGTTCTCGGTGTTTCTGCCTGCGCACGCCACGTTGGGCCGGGTGCCGGCCCTGGTGTATCTGGCGGGCCTGACCTGCACGGACGAAACCTTCATGACCAAGGCCGGCGCCCAACAGTACGCAGCACAACACGGCATGGCGCTGATAGCGCCCGACACCAGTCCACGCGGTGCCAATGTGCCCGGCGAAACCGACAGCTGGGATTTCGGCCTGGCGGCCAGCTTCTATATCGACGCCACCGAAGAACCCTGGTCCAAACACTACCGCATGGAGAGCTATATCGTCCATGAACTGCTACACATCGCGGTACGCAACCTGCCCATAGACCCGGAGCGCATCGGCATCTTCGGCCACTCCATGGGCGGGCACGGCGCGCTGACGCTGGCGCTCAAGCACCCCGGTCTGTTCCGCTCGGTATCCGCATTCGCGCCCATCTGCGCGCCCACGCAATGCGCTTGGGGGCAAAAAGCCTTCACCGGCTACCTGGGTGCGGACAACAGCAGTTGGCCCGCGCACGATGCCGTGTTCCTGATGGCCGAACAGACCACGCCGCCCTACCCAGACGGCATCCTGATCGACCAGGGCATGGCCGACAAATTCCTGGCCGAGCAGCTGAATCCGCATATCTTCGAGGCCGCCTGCAAAGCCGTGGGCCAGCCGCTGCTGCTGCGCCGCCAGATGGGCTACGACCACGGCTACTACTTCATCTCGACCTTCATGGCCGACCACATGGCCCACCACAGCAAGGCCTTGCACGCCCCCTTGACCGCACAGGCCTGAAAGCCCTCCCCCCATGCAGCTCTTCAACAACCGGACTTTGCAAACCGGCAAACACCCCGCCTGGCTCATTCTCATCTCCAGCCTCTGGATCGCCACAGTGTGCAATGTGCCGCTATGGCGTGAGCTGAACCGCCTGCCCGAGCTGCACAGCCTGCGCGGCCTAGCCTTTGCCGCAGGCTTTGGCGTCATCATCGCGGCCACCATGGCGCTGCTACTCAACCTGCTGGCCTGGCGCTGGGTGCTGATTCCCGCCATCACGCTGAGTCTATTTGCGGCGGCCTTTGGTGCGCACTTCATGTTGTCCTATGGCGTGGTGATTGACACCACCATGCTGGTGAATGCGCTGCAGACCGATATGCGCGAAACCCGTGACCTCATGAATATGCGCATGCTGCTGACGGTGCTGGGCATGGCCGTGCTGCCCTGCCTGTGGCTGTGGCGCCAGCGCCTGCGTCGCCGCAGCGTGTTGCGCCAGATCGGCGGCAACCTGCTGGGCGTTGTCGTGTCCTGCGTCGTGCTGGTGGCCACACTGTTCCTGGTGTACCAGGACTTTTCATCGCTGATGCGCAACCGCACCGAGATACGCTATCTGATCAACCCGCTGAACTCGTTCTACGCCCTGGGCGACATCGCCGCCAAGCCCTTCAAGCGCGACGAAAGCAAAATTCTGCCGGTAGGCCAGGATGCACAACTGGCCATCCCACCCGGCCCCGCCGGCAAGCCCCCGCTGCTGCTGCTAGTGGTAGGCGAAACCGGGCGCATGGGCAACTTCGGCATCAACGGCTACGCGCGCGCCACCACGCCCGAGCTGGCCAAGGAACACATAGTCACCTACCAGAACGCCTGGTCCTGCGGCACCAACACCGCTGCCTCGGTGCCCTGCATGTTCTCGCACCTGGGCAAAAAGGCCTACGAAAGCCGCGACGCCAACTACGAAGGCCTGCTGGACATACTGCAGCGCAGCGGCCTGGGCGTGGTGTGGATAGACAACCAGTCCGGCTGCAAAGGCGTGTGCGACCGCGTGCCCAACACCAGCACCACCCAGCTGACCGACCCCGAGCTGTGCGTGGACGGCGAATGCTTTGATGAAATCATGCTGCGCAAGGCCCAGGCCCGTATCGACGAACTCCCCGCCGAACGCCGCGCCAAAGGCGTGGTCATCGTGTTGCACCAGATGGGCAGCCACGGCCCCGCCTACTACAAGCGCGTGCCCGCGGCCTTCAAGAAATTCCAGCCCGAATGCACCAGCAACAATCTGCAGGACTGCAGCCAGGCGCAGCTGGTCAACTCCTACGACAACACCATTCTGTACACCGACCACGTACTGGCCACCGCCGTCCACTGGCTGAAGACCAAGCAGGCTACCAACACCACCGCCATGGTCTATGTGGCCGACCACGGCGAGTCGCTGGGTGAAAACAACATCTACCTGCACGGCCTGCCCTATGACATTGCCCCCGACCTGCAAAAGCACGTGCCCTGGGTCACCTGGTTGTCGCCCGCCTACGAGCAACGCACCCACGTCACCACCGAGTGCCTGCAAAAGCGCAAGGACGAACGCGTCACCCACGACAACTACTTCCACTCGGTACTAGGCCTGCTGAACGTGAAGACCAGCCTGTACCAGCCGGCCCTGGACATGTTCGCGCCCTGCGTGAAACCGGGGTAGATTGCTCTTTTATTGATAGCATGTTGCGCAGGTATTACCTGCGCTGGTGAGCGATTTGATTTGTGGTTGCTTTGGGGCTTGGTGGCGCCACCCAATATAAAAAATGGCCCCAGCACAAATGAAAGCTAAGCAGCCACTACAAACAAGTTTGCTTCCTAAAACAAACTCCCCTGCCCCGACAACAAGCCCGGCCGAAACTGGCTGATGTCCAGCTCCACGCGCTCCCGGTTCAAGCCCAGCTTGACGCAGGTTTTGTGGAAGCGCTGGCGTATCAAATCGGCCCACAGGCCGCTGCCCTTCATGCGGGTTCTGAAGTCGGCGTCGTAGTCCTTGCCGCCGCGCATCTCCTGGATGCGGGCCATCACCCGGTCTGCGCGCTGCGGGTAGTGCAGCGCCAGCCATTCACGGAACAGCGGCTGCAGCTCCCAGGGCATGCGCAGCACGGTGTAGAAGGCGGTGCGCGCGCCGGCCTCATAAGCAGCGGCCAGCACCTGCTCCATATCGTCGTTGATGAACGGAATCTGCGGCCCCACACTCACGCCCACCGGTACGCCCGCCTCGGCCAATGCGCGGATGGTGCGCAGGCGCCGGTGCGGCGCGGCGGCGCGCGGCTCCAGCGTGCGGGCCAGGGCGCCGTCCAGCGTAGTGAGGGTGACATAGACGGCCGCCAGCTTGCGCTCGGCCATAGACGCCAGCAGATCCAGGTCGCGCTCCACGCCACTGCCCTTGGTCACCAGGGCCAGCGGATGGTGACAACTGTGGGCCAAGGCAATGGCGCTGCGGGTCAGGCGCAGCTCGCGCTCAATCGGCTGGTAACCATCGGTCACCGTACCCAGGGCGATCATGCGCGGCACATAGCTCTTGGCCGCCAGCTCGCGCGCCAGCACCTCGGCCAGGTTGCGCTTGGCGATGATCTTGGTTTCAAAGTCCAGCCCCGGCGACAGGTTCAGGTAGCTGTGCGTGGGCCGGGCATAGCAATAGATGCAACCATGCTCACAGCCACGGTAGGGATTGAGCCCGTAGTCAAAGTAAATGTCGGGCGAATCGTTGTGGGTGATGGCGCTGCGCGCGTCTTCAAAAATCACCTGGGTGGCCAGCGGAGCTGTAGGCTCGGCGCCCTCCAGCGTGCCCCAGCCATCGTCAAACGCGGCCCGGTCTACCGACGAGAAGCGGTGCGCCAGGTGCGTGGCCGTGCCCCGGCCTTTGATGGCGTGCACGGGGATATGTGCGTCGGCCACGGCTCATCCCCTGGCGGGCTGTGGCCACGCCACAGGCTTCAAGCCAAAACGCCGGCCAGCGCAGATAGCATCTGCGCAAGCAGCTATTAAAAATGAAGCATGGGTAGAGAACATTCCACGGGCTGGCTTGGCGTCGCCAAGCACAAATACTGATTATTTATACAGTATACAGTAGCACGGCATGTAGCACCAGGCCCGCCAGCCCGCCCACCAAGGTCCCGCTGATGCGGATGAACTGCAGATCGCGGCCGACGCTGAGTTCCAGCTCCTGCACCAGCTGGCGGTCGTCCCAGGCTTTGATGGTCTGCGCAATATGGCTGGTGACGCCCGTACGTAAGCTGCCCGCCAGTTGGCCCGCGGCCGCCAGCACGTGTTCGTTGATGGCCTCGCGCAGGCTGGCATCGCCAGCAATGCGTTCGCCGATGGCAGCCAGCGCGGCCTCCAGGTTGCGGGCAATGGCGGACTGCGGATCGGCCAGATCCTTTTGCAGCAAGGCCTTGATGTCGGTCCACAGCGATGCCACAAAGCCGCGCACGGCCGGGTCGGTCAGTGCGCGCTCCTTGATGGCGTTGCAGGCATCGCGCAACGCCGGGTCACTGCGCAGGCGCTCCACGTAGGAGGCCAGCCAGGCCTCGTAGCGCAGGCGCACCGGGTGTTCGGGCTGGGCCAATACCTCGCGCAGCTCCTCCAGGGCCGAGGCGCTGAGCTTCTCGGCCATGCTGTCCGCCAGCTTGGAGGTAGAGGCCACCGCGTCCACCATGCCCACCACCTTGGGCCACTCCTTGCGCACATGCTTGAGCAGCAGCTGCGCCACGGTAGCCTTCACCTCGTCCTGCGCCAGGTATTCGTCCACCTTGACCAGCCCGGCATCCAGCAGCGCGTTGTGCCGCCCGCCCTGCGTCAGCAGGCCCAGCACCTCGCCGGCAGTCGCCGCTGCGTCCCAGCGCCGCGCCTGTGCCACCACCAGCTCCAGCGTGGCGCGCTGCATGCGTTCGTCGTCAAACATGTTCAAAGTGCCCAGCGCCCAGCCGCGCGCCTCGGCCACCCAGAAGCCGACGCGCGCCGGGTCGCGCAGCCACTCTCCCAGGCGTTGCGCCGGGTCCAGCACCGCCAACTTGGCCAATAGCATAGCCGGGTCCAGAAAATGGTCGCGCACAAAGTCGGCCAGGCTGTCGGCGATGCGCTCCTTGCTCTGCGGAATGATGGCCGTGTGCGGCAGCGGAATCCCCAGCGGATGGCGGAACAGCGCCACCACCGCAAACCAGTCGGCCAGCGCGCCGACGGCCGAGGCCTCGCAAAACGCCCGCAACCAGCCCCAAGCCCCCTGCCCGCCCATCCAGTGGCCGGCCAGCAGGCCGCACAGCGAGGCCAGCAGCAGGACGGCGGCGATGACCTTCATGCGGCGCAACAAGTCTGAACGGGAGATGGATGAAGAAGTCATGTATGCAGCATATGCGCTCACCATCTGCAAACTACAGCCATGGCGCAATACCAGTCCGTCGCCATCGGTTCTACGCAAACGGGAAAGCAACAAACCATTGACTCCCCATGCACACCTTCTCCACAAATAGAAGGATGATTCTTCGTAGCAACATGTAAAGTCACGCTTACACTACCGCGCTTTTAGTTACATCTATTCATGAAAAGTGTGAGGGAAATTCCAATAAATGCTCAAGATCTTTCGTTACGTTTCGGCTGCCGTCACGGTTGCAGCAGCCGCAATACTGGTGGGCTGTGCGGGCCCAGCTCCCAACTATGCGCCGTCTATAGACAATGTACAAACGCTCAAAACCTCGGGGATTGAAGCCTCCAATGTTGGCAGTATTGCGGTAGCCGCAGACCTATCAGGCGGACGGTCCATGGGTCTGCGCGCCAGCAAAATGCTGTCTCCGGTAGGCGCCAATTTTGGCGACTACGTTACTCAAGCTTTACGCCAGGAGCTGGAACTAGCCAAGTTATACAACCCGAAGTCTGACTTTGAGATTTCTGGATTTTTGCTGCGCAACAACATTGATGCCGGAGGTATTTCTACCAACGAAGGGCAAATCGAAGCACGCTTTATTGTTAAACGTTCTGGGCAAATACGTTTTGACAAGACAAAGCGCATTGACCACCAATGGGAAAGCTCATTTGCCGGCGCCGTTGCCATTCCATTGGCGGCAAATAACTACCCAGTGATGGTGCAGAAGCTCATCACTGCGCTTGTCACCGACCCTGAATTCATCCAATCCCTACACAACTGATCTCTGCCAAATGAACCGAATCATCAAACTCCTACTAGCCAGTCTGACCAGCGCCGTATTGTTCGGATGCGCCCATCCCATCTCAATGAAGCCCGACCTGACCAGTCTGAAATCCCAAGGTAGTCCCATAGAAAAGCAAGTTGGCTACTACATGGCAGATACCAGCAAGGCTTTAGAAGTAACCACTCCGGGAGGCGGCGGCGACAAAGTTCGTTACTTCCCCTACCGAGACATTGAACCTGGCTTCTATAAAGCTCTGTCCGAAGTGTTTTCGAATGTCAGCAAGATCAAAAACGCCAAAGACTTGGACGAAGTTAGCAAAAGTGGCATCTCGTTGCTGATCGTGCCTGAGATCACCACGACATCGTCCTCACCCAGCCCGTTTACATGGCCACCAACCTTGTTCTCAGTCACGCTCTCCTGCTCGATCACGGATGCAACTGGACAGTCCATACGCACATTCAGCGTGACAGGCAATGGCAATGCAGAATTTGACGAGTTCAAGAAAAATTTCTCACTAGCCTCTGAACGTGCGACCAACGACGCACTGTCCAAATTGATTGTTGCCTTGCAAGAAGCACCCGAGTTGCGCAAGTAATAGCCCGACGTCAAAGACGTTTTTAAAGCGCTGGCAATTGGTTTACCAGCGCTTTTTTTATTTGGATGCCGCCAAATATGCGCGCCAGCCACCGAACGCGGTGATGTCACGCGCGCCGTCCAGCCCCGAGGGCTCGCAGATGAAGCCCGCCACCGACGAGCCATCGGCCAGCCAGGTCCGGCCTATACCCAGCGGCGCGGGAATGCCATCGACGAAGCTGCCGAACTGGGCGCCGGGCAGCTCCCAGACTTCCACCTCGATAGCAGCCCCGCCCTCGGCCACCCGGACCAACCCGGGGCGCTTGCCATCGGGCAAGGCATAGAGACGGTATTCCGGTGCCGTCGTGGTGCGCTGCACCAGGCGCCCGCCGCGGCTAGTAAGCTGCGGATTCAGCGGCTGGCCTTGCAGATGGGCGCCGCAGACTGCCACCTGGATTTGGCCTGAAGGGACGGCATTCACTGCCTTGAATGGGACGAAGGCATGGCCCGTAGCGCCGAGCGTAGCCGCCCTGCCCTGCAGGCTTGTCTGCCAGCGCTGTGCCAGGTGCAGCAGCGGCTGGTCCTGGTGCGCCGGCGCCACCAAGGTGATGCCAAACGGCAGGCCATCGGCGCGGAAACCAGCGGGCACGGCGATGGCCGCGTAGTCCAGCAGGTTGACGAAATTGGTGTAAATGCCGAAGTCGCTGTTGCGGGCAATCGGCTCGGCCAGCATGGTATCTATGCGGTGTATGGTGGGCGAGGTCGGCAACAACATACAGTCAATGCTGGCCCAGACGGCGGCACAACGCTTCGCCAGCGCGCGCAGCCGGTACTGGGCGGCGAACGCGTCGGCCGCCAGCGGCTTGGCGCCGCCCAGCGTGATCTCGCGCGTGACGGGGAAAACGGCGTCTGGCTGCGCATCGATGAAAGCGCGGATCGCCTGGTAGCGCTCGGCCACCCACGGGCCTTCGTAGAGCAGGCGCGCAGTTTCGAAGAAGGGTGCAAAGTCGATCTCGACCAGCTCGGCGCCCAGCGCCAATGCATGGGCGCGAGCCTCTTCAAAGCACTGGGCATAGCCGCTATCGCCCAGAAACTGCAGCTGGTCCGCACGCGGCACGCCCAGGCGCGGCCGGGCGGCACGGCCGAAGTCGTGGCCGTGCGGCTGGGCCGGCCGCGCATAGGCGTCCTGTGCGTCATAGCCATGGGCGACGGCGAACACCTGCTGCGCATCGTCGGCCGTCAGCGCGAAGATGGACACTGCATCCAGCGAGCGGCAGGCCGGCACCACGCCGGTGGTGGACAGCAGGCCCAGGCTGGGTTTCAGGCCCACCAGATTATTGAACCCCGCCGGCACCCGGCCCGAACCGGCGGTGTCCGTGCCCAGCGAAAAGCTCACATGGCCGAGCGCCACCGACACGGCCGAGCCAGCGCTGGAGCCGCCCGACACATAGTCCGGATTGAAAGAGTTACGGCAGACCCCATACGGCGACCGCGTGCCGTTCAGGCCGGTGGCGAACTGGTCCAGGTTGGTCTTGCCGATGGCGATGGCGCCCGCGTCCAGCAGGCGCTGCACCACGAAGGCGCTGGCCGTGGGCGTGTAGGCGTAGGCAGGGCAAGCGGCGGTGGTCGGCACACCGGCCAGGTCAATGTTGTCCTTGATGGCGAACGGCACGCCCCACAGCGGCAGGCTCTCGGGGCCACGGTCCATCAAGGCCTGGGCACGGGCGCGCAGCGTGGTGACGTCGATGCGGTGTATCCAGGCGGTGTGCGGGTCGTCGCCAATCGCGGTGACGACCTGCTCCACCATCTGCAGCGGCGTCAGGCTGCCGTCGCGGTAGGCCTGCTGCAGTGCGCCCAGGCTCAGGGAAATATCTGTCTTGCTCATGCTTGTTCTCCTTGCGCCATGCCCACAATGACCACCACGTCTTGCCCTGCCGCCACGGCGCTGCCTTCGCGGCAGGCCATGCGCCACACCTTGCCGGCGCAGGGCGCAGCGACGGTGAATTCCATCTTCATCGACTCGATGACCAGCAGCGGCTGGCCCTCCACCACCGCGTCCCCTTCGGCCACCAACAGCTTCCACACGCTACCGGGCACAGCACTGGCCACACTGCGCGCGCCAGGGGGCAAGTCGTCTTGCGACACGGCGGCGTCGATGGCTTCGGGCTCGCCCACGTATTCCGCCTGGCCGGCCACGCGCCAGCGCTCGCGCTCGTCCTCAAACGCATTGCCTTGCAGCGCGCGGAAGGCGGCGATGTCGTTGGCGTTGTTGGCCAGGAAGCCGCGGTAGTCGTGCAGGCTGAACGTGCCCTCCTCCACCCGCAGCGGGTAGCGGCCGGCCGGGAAGTCGCGGCGGATCTGCAGTAGCTCGTCCTCGCCCACCGGGTAAAAGCGGATCTGGTCGAAGAAGCGCAGCAGCCAGGGCTTTCCAGGCGCGAAAGCCGGGGCACCGCTATTGGCATCGCGCCAACGGTTCCACATCTGCAAGGTGCGGCCCACGAACTGGTAGCCGCCCGGGCCTTCCATGCCGTAGACGCACATGTAGGCGCCGCCGATGCCGACGGCGTTCTCCGGCGTCCAGGTGCGCGCGGGGTTGTACTTGGTGGTCACCAGGCGGTGGCGCGGGTCCAGCGGCGTCGCCACGGGCGCGCCCAGGTAGACATCGCCCAGGCCCAGCACCAGGTAGCGCGCGTCGAACACCGTGCGCCGGACTTCGGCAATGCTGTCCAGGCCGTTGATGCGGCGGATGAACTCGATGTTGCTGGGGCACCAAGGCGCGTCGGGCCGCACAGACTGCATGTATTTCTCGATCGCCAGCCGGGTCGCGCTGTCGTCCCAGCTCAGCGGCAGGTAGACGGTGCGCGATGGCACGACCAGGTCGTCGGTATCGCCAAGTGCATCGTCTGCTACAAAAATCGCAGCTATCAGCGCAGATACGCTGAGCGCCAGCGGCTCGAAATGTATTTGCAGCGAACGGATGCCGGGGGTCAGATCGACGATGCCCGGCAGCTTTTGCGCCTGCAGGGACTGCATCAGGCCATGCACGCGCAGGCGCAGCGCGATGTCCAGCACCGCATCGCCCAGCTCGACCAGCACATAGCGGTCGCCGGCCTGGCGCAGCACCAGCGCCGGGCGCTCGCCTTGGGCGGCGCGCTGGGCAAGGATGGGTGAGCCCACGGCTTCAACACGCTGCGGAATCTCGGGTGGGCTCCATTCCAGTTCGGCAATGCGTCGCTCCTGCGCGGCATGCAGAGCCAGGGCCTCGTCTGCGGTCACGCAGCGGAAGCGCACGCTGTCGCCAGGGCGCAGCTGGCCCAGCTTCCAGCGCTCGCTGGCCAGCACCACGGCCGGGCAGACAAAGCCACCCAGGCTGGGGCCATCAGGCCCGAGGATGACCGGCATGTCGCCGGTGAAGTCGATGGCGCCGATCGCATAGGCGTTGTCGTGGATGTTGGACGGGTGCAGCCCGGCCTCACCGCCGTCGCGCCGCGCCCACTCGGGCTTGGGGCCGATAAGGCGCACACCCGTGCGGCTGGAGTTGTAGTGCACCTGCCAGTCGGTGCCGAAGAACATCTGTACGTCACCATCGGTGAAAAAGTCCGGCGCACCGTGCGGACCGTAGAGCACGGCGATGTCCCAGTGGTTCTGGTACACCGGCACCACCTCGGCCGGCAAGGCGGCCAGCGGCTCGGCGATAGCGCCCGCGCCTATGTGCAACATGTCGCCCACCCGCAGGGTACGGCCCGCATGGCCACCGAACTGGCCCAGGGTGAAGGTGGAGCGGCTGCCCAGGTACAGCGGCACATCCAGCCCGCCGCGCAGCGCCAGGTAGGTGCGCGCCCCTGCACCCTGCACCGCGCCGAGCTTCAGCACGCTGCCGGCCTTGACCCAATGCGACTGCCACAGGGGCAGCACCACACCGTCGACGCTGACCGCCATCGCCGCGCCGCAGACCGCCACCAGCGTATCGGCATGCAAGCGCAGACTCGGGCCACTGAGCGTGCATTCCAGCGCAGCAGCATCCGGCACGTTGCCGACCAGCCGGTTCGCCAGACGCATCGCCAGATCGTCCATCGGGCCACTCGGCGGAACGCCCACCGCCCAGTAGCCAACGCGGCCCGGATGGTCTTGCACGGTGGTCTGCACCCCGGCGTCCAGCACCTCCAGCGCCTGCGGTTGGTAGTGCAGATCGGCCAGGCTGCGCGTGACCATGCGGCCCTCGACAAACACCGGGTCGGCGGCGACGGTGCGCAGGTAGCGCAGATTGGTTTCTATGCCCGCCAGCCGGGTCGCGGCCAGCGCGGCCTGCAGCTTGGCGACGGCATCGGCACGATCGCTGCCGGTGACGATGAGCTTGGCGATCATCGGGTCGTAGTTGGGCGGCACTTCGCTGCCGGTGGCAACCCAGGTTTCGATGCGTGCATCGGCCGGAAAGACAACCTCGGTCAAGCCGCCCGCGCAGGGCTGGAAGTTGCGCGCAGGGTCTTCGGCGTAGAGCCGTACCTGGATCGATGCACCCTGGGGCGCAGGCACGGTCAACGCGAAGTCGTCGCCGCGCGCCAGTTGCAGCATCCAGGCCACCAGGTCCACGCCGGTCACCTGCTCGGTCACACCGTGCTCTACCTGCAGACGGGTGTTGACCTCCAGAAAGTAGAAGGCGCCGGTGTCGGCGTCCAGCACGTATTCCACCGTGCCGGCGCTGCGGTAGTTCACGGCTTCGGCCAGGCGCACGGCGGTTTGCTGCAGGGCGGCGCGGGTAGCGTCGGACAGGCCGGGTGCCGGGGTTTCTTCGATCACCTTCTGGTTGCGCCGCTGGGCCGAGCAGTCGCGTTCGCCCAGTGCCACCACCCGACCTTTGCCATCGCCGAACAGCTGCACCTCGATGTGCCGGGCGCGCTCGACGAACTTTTCCAAGAACAGGCCGGCGTCCTTGAAATTGGCCTGGGCCAGGCGCTGCACGGTCTCAAACGCCGGCCCCATTTCGGCCTCGCTGCGTATCAGCCGCATGCCGATGCCACCGCCACCCGCCGTGCTTTTCAGCATCACCGGGTAGCCAATCCGCGCGGCCTCGCTCTGCGCCTGGGCCAGATCCAGCAGCAGGCCGCTGCCGGGCAGCAAGGGCACGCCCTGGGCCTCGGCCAGCGCGCGGGCCGTGTGCTTCAGGCCGAAGGCACGCATCTGCGCGGGCGTGGGGCCGACGAAGGCGATGCCGGCGTCTTCACAGGCCTGGGCGAAGTCCGGGTTCTCGGACAGAAAGCCGTAGCCGGGGTGGATGGCGCCGGCTCCCGTGGCCCGCGCTGCGTCGAGAATGCGCTGCGGGTCGAGGTAGCTTTGCGCTGCCGGTGCCGGGCCGATGCAGACGCTGGTATCGGCCATCGCCACGTGCAGCGAATCGGCATCGGCCTCGGAATACACGGCCACCGAGCGCAGGCCCAGCGCCTTTAGGCTGCGGATCACGCGGCAGGCGATGGCGCCGCGGTTGGCGATCAAAACGGTATCGAACATAAGGATGTCCTCATGGGTGGGTCGTCCCACCAAGTGGATAGCGCGCCACGAGTCGTCTCGCGGGCAAAATTCAAAGAAAATCGGCCTATGGCGCAGGTAGTACCTGCGCCAACTGCTACGAATTCAATAGCAACTCAATCCCATACCAGCAAGCGGATAGGCGTCGGGCTGTAGCCATTGCAGGGGTTATTCAGCTGCGGACAATTCGAGATCAGCACCACCACATCCATCTCGGCCCGCAGCTCCACGTACTTGCCAGCGCCAGAGATGCCGTCTTCAAAGCTGAGGTGGCCTTCCGGCGTCACCGGCACGTTCATGAAGAAGTTGATATTCGGTGCGATGTCGCGCTTGCCCAGGCCCAGCGCTCCCGCCTCACGGCAGTGGCAGAGCGCGTGCATGAAGCTGTCGCGGCAGCTGTGCATGGGGCGCTTATCCAGCGCGTAGCGCACGGTGTTGCTCTCGCTGGAGCAGGCGCCGCCCAAGGTGTCGTGGCGGCCGCAGGTGTCTGCGGTGATGGTCAGCATGACACGGCCTTCGCTGGAGTACAGGCGCGACCCCAGACCCAGATACAGCTGGCCATTACGGGCGATGGTGTCGGCTGCGCTGTAGCGTTCCTCGGCGTTGGCGGCGCTGTAGAACAGCGTGTCTACCGCCTGGTTGCCTTCGAGGTCGAGGATGCGCAAGGTTTGCCCGGCGCGCACCGTGGCCATCCACGGGTCGCCGGCCATGCATGTCTGGTCGAGCACGGCATCCACCGGATTCAGTTGACTTTCGAGTAGTTTGCTCATGCAGCGACTCCCACGTAGCGTTCGGTGTTAGTGAAGGCGCGGCCGTTTTGTGCGCACTGGGTACGGCAGGCGTCTTCGGCAGCGACAGGGTCGGCACGGTAAGCGCTGAGCTGCACATCGGCGGGTGCGTAAACGGGGTTCGCATCCAATGGATGCGGCGCGCTGCTGAGCACCACCAGGGTGTCCATCTCGAAGCGCAGATCGACATAGCTGCCGGCAGTGCTGTGGCCGCTCACATGGCTGAGTGCGCCGTCGGCATCAGGCACCACCTTGCTGAAGAAGTTGACGCTAGGCACCAGGTCGCGCGCGCCCAGGCCCCACTTGGCCAGCTCGATCAACAGGTTGTCGCGGCCATTGCGGTGCATGGCGTTGCGGTGCTGCTGGTAGCGCTTTTCACCGTACTGGGCCAACACCATGGCTGCATCGCTCACGCCGCACCAGGTGTCGTGCCAGCCCAGACTGTCGGCCGTGATGGAACACAGCACCCGGCCCATGTCCGACTGGCACACATAGCCGGCGGTGAGGAAGGCGGTGTGCTGCGACTTCAAGGTGTCGGGCATGTTGTAGCGCTCCAGCGGCTGCTCGGCGTTGAAGAACAGCGCGGACACATTGGCGCCACCTTGCAGGTCGGTGAGGCGCAAGGCGGTGCCGCGGCGCAGACGGCCGGACCAGTGGTTGCCGCCGGGGAGGTGTTCCTCCCACAGCAGCTTGTTGGCGGGGATGGGGTTCATACAGGATTCCTTTCTTCGGCCATTTGCGTGAGTTTTTGCAATTGGTCCAGGTCGGTTTTCATGCCCGAGGTTTCGCGGATGCGGTCCAGCAGCTGGCGTTTGAGGCGCAGAAACTCGGGGGCGAGCTTCATGTCCTGCTCGCGCTTGGCCGGCAATGGCACGTCGTAGATCGAGTCGATGCGGCCGGGGCGCGGCGCCATCAGCACCACGCGGTGGCCGAGGTAGATGGCCTCTTCCACGTCGTGGGTCACAAAGACGATGGTGGTGCGCTCCAGGCGGTGCACGTGCAGGATCAGGTCGTGCATCACCTCGCGGGTCTGCGCGTCCAGCGCGCCAAAGGGCTCGTCCATCAACAGGATCTGCGGCTTGCCCATCAGCGCGCGGGCAATCGCCACGCGCTGCTGCATGCCGCCAGACAGCTGGTTCGGGTACGCGCTGGCCGAGGCCGTCAAACCCATCAGTTGCAGCAGCGCGTCGGCGCGGCCCGAGGCGGCCTCGACGTCGGCGCTGCTGCGGTTGCGGGTCTGGGCGCTGAGCTGGCGGCAGAAGCGGATGTTTTCCGACACGCGCAGCCAAGGGTAGAGGCTGTAGTGCTGGAACACCATGGCACGGTCTTGCCCCGGCCCGGTGATGGCTTGGCCATCCACCAGCACATCGCCCTGGCTGTGGGTTTCCAGCCCGGCCAAAGTCCGCAGCAAGGTGGACTTGCCGCAGCCGGAGGCACCGACCAGAGTGACGAACTCGTTGTCGGCAATGCCTAAGTTCACGTCGTTCAGGGCCGTGGTCTGGCCGAAGTATTTCCAGACGTTTTTGCATTCGATTTTCATATATGCACTTCTAGAAATTCAGGTTTTCGGGATGAAGTGCTAGGCGCACGGAGCGCAGGACACCGGAATGCACTTTGGTGCATGAGGATTCCGAGCACCGCGCAACGACGCAATTCGCCCGAAAAATGGATTTATGGGAGTGCATATCAACGTCCGTGCATCCAGGGGAATGCCTTGCGGTGCAGCAGGCGGAACAGCTGGTCGATGGCCAGGCCGATGCAGCCGATCAGCAGGATGCCGGCAAATATCTTGTCGGTCTGCAGAAAACGCTGGGCCTTCAGAATCGCAAAGCCCAAGCCCGAGTTGGCGGCCACCAGCTCGGCCACCACCAGGTAGGTCCAGGCCCAGCCCATCGTGATGCGCAAGGTGTCCAGCAGCGCTGGTTTGGCCGATGGCAGGATCACCTTCTCCAGCACCTCGCGCCGGGTGGCGCCCATGGTCTGCGCGGCCTCGATCTGCGCCATCGGCACGCGGCGTACGTCCTCGGCCACCATCAGCACCATCTGGAAGAAAGTGCCGATGAAGATGATGGCCACCTTGGCGCCCTCGTCGATGCCGACCCACAGCATCACCAGCGGGATGAAGGCCACGGCGGGCATGTAGCGGATGAAGTCGGTCAGCGGCTCCAGCAACGCCTGCACCGCGCGCCAGCTGCCGATCAGCAGGCCCAGCGGTAGCGCCAACAACGCGGACAGCGCCCAGCCGGCGACCACGCGCAAGGTGCTGATGGCGGCGTCGCCCAGCAAATCGTCTTCCATGGCCCAGGTGAGGATGCGCGCCACCACCTTCTGCGGACCCGGCAGAAACACCGGGCTGACGCCCGCAAACGCACTCAGCAGCACCCAGCCCAGCAGTGGAACTACCAGGCCGATGAGCGCAAGCAAGCCGTAACTGCGACGCGAGATCGCCAGTCTTATCGACCACATGGCGCAGGCCTTACTTCAGCGCGTCTTGGACCAGGGTGCCGTCTATGCCCTTGGCGGCATCGGGCTTGCCGTCGATCAGCTTGTACTGCGTCAAAAATGCGGCAATGGTCGGCGCGGTGCTGGACAGCGACAAGGCATTCTTGGCATCAAACGCCTGGGTGTTGGCGGCGGCGTCGAAGAACTTGGTGCCGGGCAGGAACACGGTGTATTCCTCGGGCGACATGCTGACCACCTTGGACATGATCTTGGCGGCTTCGGCCGGTTGCTCGCGGATGAACTTCTCGGTATCGAACCAGGCCTTGATCATGCCGACCAGCTCCTTGCGCTTGGTCTGGATGGCTTTGTCTTGCGCCACCAGCAGGTCGGGCACCAGGCCGGGCATGTCTTTGGAAGTGAACAGTGGTTTGCCCTTGCCGCTGGCTTCGATCTGGTGCACCCAGGGGTTCCACAGAACGGCGGCATCCACCTTGCCGCTGATGAAGGCGGCGGCGGCATCGCCAGCGGAGAGGTTGACGATCTTCACGTCGCCCAGCTTCATGCCGTTCTTGGCCAGCGCCGTGGCCAGCACAAAGTGCGAAATGCTGTACTGCTCCAGCGCCACCTTCTTGCCCTTGAGCTGGGTGAAGGAGGTGATCTTGGGGCCGACCATCAGCGCGTCGTTGCCGGCCGAGTTGTCGTTGACCAGAATCGCCTTCAGCGGCAGGCCCTTGGCCAACGGGCCCAGGGTGTCGGACCAGGTTTGCGAGTTCGCATCCAGCTGGCCGGACGACAGCGCGCCGATAGAGTCGGTGTAGTTGGCGAACCAGACCAGCTTGACGTCGGCGCCATATTTCTTGAAGAAGCCTTTTTGCTCGGCCACATACCAGGCGACCCAGCCCGGCCAGTCGGACAGGCCAACCTTGACCTCGGCGGCAGCCGGCCGGGGCAGGCTGACCGCCCCCAGGCCGACCAGCACCATACAGACGCTGACGGCACAACGTTTGAACGCAAAAGAAATCGGAGAAAAATGGAAAGACATAACAGCTCCAAGGTTGAAGAACAAATGCGGGAGACCACCTCGACAACGAAGTGAACCTCCCGGGCTTTTGTCCCGCCGTGGAGCCGGCAGCGGTATGGGCCGCTGCTGGCCGACTGCTCTCGGACCAGACACCGCTTGATGCTCAAGCGGCCGGAACCCTAGCTGTCATTTGAAGAAGCGATCCAGAGTGGCCGCCCCGCGTTGATCAAGCATGCAAATTCGATGCCAACGAAGAAGCTGGGTGGTAAAACTGCGCGCCCACCTCTGTACACACGCTAGCTCAACCCAAAGTTCTAGATCAGCAAGGCATACAAAAGCGCATTTCTCGGCACACAGATGGTGCCTATGCACGACTGCGGTGCACCCATGCCGGGTTCAGCAGTCCCGGTTCTCAAGCCCTACAAACGCTATATTTTTCACAGCACCATGCGCAGTACTTACATGCGCCAGCCGCACATCAGGCCGCATGCAGAAAGTCGGCTAGCGCGGCCGCAAGGGGCAGGCCGCTTTGCGCCTCGAACGCGCTATAGGCAGGCAAGGAGTGGACTTCAAAGCAGACATAGGTGCCGTCCGGGCGCAAGCGCAGGTCTATGCTGGCCAGCGGTAGGTCCATGGCCTGCGACATGCTCACGCATTGGGCGGCTACGGCATCTGGCAGGCTGGTGGCGCTCCAGCCAGCATCGCTGCTGGCCTCAGCGGCAAACACCTGCTCGCCCACCACATGGACGCAGATGTCCACCCCGGGCACATGGGCCTGGAACTGGGTGGGCAGCTGCGCCAGGCGGTGCATGCGCGACAGGCTGGCGTCATCCAGCTCGGCCACACCCACATCTGCGTCGCTGATGGAGCTGAACATCACACGCCCGTGCTGGTTGCGAAAGCTGCGCACCGCCTCGGGGTCGGAGCTGACCAGGGTGGCCGGCACCAGAAAGCCCGCTTCGCCCATGCGCTGGGTCTGCAGGGGTTTGGAGGCATTGGCCTGTATGGCAGCGGGCCGGCTGACCACCAGTGCCGGGGCGATGTCAAACCAGTCCAGCAGCTGCTGGTGCAGGGTTTGCGCATGGGCATTGGCCGCCGAAGCGCCATCCAGCAGCATGGGTGGAGAGGGGCGCGCGTAAACGGCACGAATGTCTTGCAGGAGCAGTGCCTGCCTGAGCACCACCAGTTCGCCCGACACGCCCGGCGGGCCGACCGTGATGTCCAGCGAAGCCTGGTCCAGCGCGGCCGTGTCCAGATGCAGATAGGCTGCGTCTACGGCCTGCAAGGCCCGCACCAGGCAGCTGATGGGTGGGTCGTCCGCCTGGCCGTAAACGAGGATCATGCGACGCCGTCGCGCTCCAGCTCGACAGCAGCCTGGCTGTGCACCAGATCACAGATGCAGGTGGCCACAGCGTCTATGTCCTCCAGGTCGGTCAGGGCCGGGTACGGGCTTACGCCGACCAGCACAAAAACCTGGTCTCTGCGCACGAAGCGGAACTCCAACACAGAGAACCCCAAGGCCTGGCTCGCCGCCACGCAAGCCCGGCCAAAGCGACCCGCCAGCACGCCCGTGGTCTGCGTGCCCGCCACCAGTACGGTGGCATCCCATTCCAGCGCCGGCATGCCAGCATCGCGCTGCGCCACGGGCAGGCCGCACTGGGCCGCCGCCTGGGCCCAGCGCAGCATGGGTAACTGTGGTGACAACAAGGGCTGGTTGCGCAGCGAATGCAGAACGCGGTCGCCGAAGGATGCCAGCCAGCTTTGCATCAAGGCATGGAACTCGGCCGCCGCGTAGTCGCGGTCCTGGGCGCTGCCGTGCAAAAAACTGGGCATGGGCAGGTGCTGGATACGGTTGAAAACAGCGCGCACCTGGCTGCTGAGCAGCGCGGGTCGGCCCGGCAGCGTGAACTGCGTTTCAGCATGGCCATGGTCATCCACATGATGCGACCAGATGGCCTGACTGAGCATGGCGGGCCGCACGGTCCAGACCTCCACCGCAGCGCAGGTGCAGTCTTCGCGCAGCATGGAATGCAAGGATGCCGCAACCGACGCAGCACCCGCATCAGCCGCATGGGCCAGCACCAAAACGACCTCGCTCATAGCACTGCACCTCGCACGAGCACGGGCCGGCCATAGGTCTTGGGCAGGCTGGGGCGTATGGGGCAAAAATGGGCGTTGCGACAGTTCATCAGGGGCTCTCCTCTAGTAGATCTGCAGCGTGACACGCTGCAGCTACGAGAGTGCAACAGCGGGTAAAGCGGTACAGCATTCACCCATTTGGGCGACCCCTGAACGATAGGCGCGCACAGGGGCTACGTCACCCACGTCTTCCACCTTTTTGAGGGAAAAACCCAGCACAAGATATAGCGCGTGTAAAGCTCCGCAACCCGCGCCGGAGTTGCCTGCCTACCAGACGTCGGAGCGCACCTGGGATTCCCATGCACCGTCGCGCACGCGGTAAACACCGATTACGCCATAGCGTTGTTCACCCTTGGCATCCCACTTCATGGAGCCGGTCACGGGTGCATAGCCATCCAGCTTGCGCAGCGCCTCCACGATGGCCGCAGGCTTGGCCGAAGGCGTACGACGGATGGCTGCGGCCAGCACATAGGTGGCGTCGTAACTGTAGTGCCCTGCATAAGCGGGGTCGATCTTGAACTTGGCGCGATATTTGTCCAGGAAGGCCTGGCCGGCGGGGAATTCCCCCACATCCAAACTTGGCGACGTGGCGAATACACGCTGTCCAGCAGAGACTCCCTTGCGCATCAACGTAGTCTTGATGGTGTCGCCGCCGAGCAGGGTCACATCGGCATGGTCAACCTTTTTCAGCGCCTCAAACAGGGCCAGCACCTGGAAGTCGTTCAGCGTAGAAACGATCACTTCCACGCCCTCGGCCTTCATCTTCTGAGCCAGCTCATCGAACGCAGTCGTTTTATCGTCAAACGACTGCACCAAAACGATGTTCTTTTGAGCCGCCTTGAGCTGTGCTCCAGCGCCAGCGGCCAGCCCCTTCCCGTAAGGCGTTCCATCGTCCAGCAACGCGTATTTGCTGCCCTTGATTTGTGATGCCGCAAAGCTGCCAATGGCCTTCGCCTGCAACGTGTCATTGGCGACAAGCCTGAAGGTTGTGTTGAGGCCCAGCTCGGTAAATTTGGGGTTGGTGGAAATAGCCAGCTGTGCGATGCTCTTTTCGGCATAAACAGGCGCCGCCGCGATGCTGACACCAGAATTCAAATCGCCCACGACGGCCACTACGCCGGCATCCACCAGTTGGTGGGCTACCTCCACGCCTGTCTTGGCATCAGCGCGGTCGTCCACGGCCACCACCTCCAAGGTCACAGGTTTGCCATTGACCTGAAACCCTTGCTTGTTGAGCTCTTCTACCGCCAACGTGACCCCATTGAGCATGTCTTGCCCCAACGGCGCTAAATTGCCGGTCAAGGGCTGGGCTACGCCAATTTTGATGGTCGATGGAGGACTGTCACAACCCTGAAGCAGCGCCAGGCAAGCGCCCAACAGAGCTAAATGCAAGCCACGGGTGTACCGAACGGAAGATCGCAGAGGCATGGGCATTTCCAGTAAAAAAATGGTTCTAATTGAAACAAAGCGTATCTAGTATGCATTCTTTGGGCCAAGGGCGAAAATGCCAGACCCTAACCGCCCCTCTCTTGCCGCCTTTTCCCTGCTTGCATCGGAACGCCTGCGCCTTTCTTTTATTCAGCGTACCGCTGCACTAGATACACAACGGACCCAGGATGTGCACCTGATCTGTGCAGATAGCCTGGCCTGCAGCGACTTTTGTTTGGGTGATACCGGCGCCATATTGGGCCATTCCCAGGCCATTGCGACGTTCAACGCTTGGCTGGACGTGTTCGAAGCATTTTTAGGTGGATTGAGCGCGCACTGATTTGCTATCAAAAAAAGAGCTTCTAGCGCTGATAGTACCTGCGCTAGAAGCTCTTTTTATTTAAAATCCTGTAGATCAGAATCCATCAGCGTAACGCTCCAGCTCCCAGGCGCTGACATGACCGGCATACGCGTCCCATTCAGCGGTTTTGAGTGCCAGAAACTGCCGACAGAACGAGTCGCCCAGGCTTTGGCGCAACACCGCGTCTGCCTCCAGCGCGGCCAATGCCGAGCACAGGTCGCGCGGCAAACGGGCAGGCATGGCGTCCGGATGTTGGACCTGCTGGGCATACAAATCGACAGAACAAGGCTTGGGCGCCCGCATCTGCTGGTCCAGGCCATCCAGACCAGCCGCCAAGGTCGCGGCCACTGCCGCATACACATTGCAGGACGGGTCTGGCAAGCGCCACTCAATGCGCCCGGCCACTGTGCGCGCCAGGCAGGTACGGTTGTTCTCGCCATAGGCCTTCCACACCGGCGCCCAGGTGGTGCCCGATGCACTGTGGCTGGCAGCCAAACGCTTGTAGCTGTTCACGGTGGGTGCGCACAGCGCCGCCAGCGCGTCCGCATGGTGCAACAGACCGGCAATAAAACTGTAGCCCCCGGCGCTCAGCCCCAGCGGGTCGGCGCCCTGGGCAAACACCGGCTGGCCCTGGGCATCGGTGATGCTCAGATGCATATGCAAGCCGCTGCCGGGCGCATGCGCCAACGGCTTGGGCATACAGCTGAAATGCAGCCCGTGTTTTTGCGCCACCGCATGGGCTGCCAGCTTGAACAGCATGTAGCGGTCTGCAGCGGCCAGGGCGTCGTCGAACCGGTAGTTGATCTCGTACTGCCCGGTCGCGTCTTCGTGGTCTATCTGCTCCAGCTGGAAGCCCAACGCCACCAGGGTTTGGCGCATATCGTCCAGATAGGCCTGGTTGCGCTGCAGCGCCTTCAGGTCGTACGAAGGCTTGTCCAAGGTGTCGAGCGCATCGCCTACGCACCACGCCCCCTGTGCGTCCTTGCGCAGCAAGAAGAACTCGGGCTCTATGCCCACCCAGAGCGTCCAGCCTCGCTCTTTCAAACGTGCCAGCTGCCGCTTCAGCAGTTGCCGGGAACAGGTGTCGAGCGGCTCACCGCCCGCAAAACCATCGGCCACTGCATGGGCCACGCCAGGCATGAAAGGCAAGGCCCGTACATGCTCCAGGCCGATGCGTGCGTAGTACTCGCTGCGTGGCCCCAGACGCGGCAAGCCCGTGCCCCAGATGCTGGGGCCTGCAAAGCCCGCCCCAACCTCCACCCATTGACGCAGATGCTCCACTGGCACCAGCTTGCCCTTGGCCACACCGTGGATGTCGGCAAACTGCACCAGAATGCTGTGTATGCCCTGGGCCTGCAAGGCTTGCTGCACATCCTCTACCGTCGCTGTCGTATCACCCATGGGATCAGACCGGGCTATCGATACGGATCCACGTTGTCTTGCACTCCGTGTATTTGTCAAAGGCGTGCAGCGACTTGTCACGCCCCACCCCGCTTTGCTTGAAGCCACCAAACGGCACGGTGATGTCGTCCTCGTCATACTGGTTGACGTGCACCGTGCCGGCGCGCAGAGCGCGTGCCAAGCCGTGGGCCTTGTTCAGGTCACTGGTCCACACGCCGGCCTGCAGGCCGTAGATGGTCTGGTTGGCCTGGCGCACCACTTCGGCGGTATCGGTGAAAGACAGCACAGACAGCACCGGGCCGAAGATTTCTTCGCGTGCAATCGTCATATCGTTGCGCACGCCGTCAAATACCGTGGCCTGCACGTAGCAGCCACCGGTGTCTGCCAGAACCTGCTCGCCACCGGCCAGCAGCTTGGCACCTTCGGACTTGCCCAGCTCGATATACCGCAGCACATTGTTCATCTGCACGGTGTCCACCAGGGCACCCATGATGGTGTCCGGCTCCAAGGGGTTGCGGGGGGCGTACTGGGGCAGCAGGGCCAACGCCTTTTCCAGGAAAGCATCCTTGATGCCGGCTTCCACAAACAAGCGCGAAGGTGCGTTGCAGCTCTGGCCCTGGTTGAAGAAGATGCTGCCCACGGCGGCTTCCACCGCGCGGTCCAGATTCGGACAATCGGCGAACACGATATTGGGCGACTTGCCGCCCAGCTCGGTCCAGGCGCGCTTCAAATTGCTTTGGCCGGCCATCACGTGGATCTTCTTGCC
This sequence comes from Rhodoferax sp. GW821-FHT10B06, assembly GCF_059415605.1. Taxonomy (NCBI): domain Bacteria; kingdom Pseudomonadati; phylum Pseudomonadota; class Betaproteobacteria; order Burkholderiales; family Comamonadaceae; genus Rhodoferax; species Rhodoferax sp. GW821-FHT10B06. The sequence continues at coordinate 116,014 of NZ_JBWKNO010000009.1, forward strand.
CACGGCGGTGGAGCCAGTGAAGGCGATGCAGTCCACGTCCATGTGCAGGGCCAGCGGCGAACCGGCTTCCGGCCCGTAGCCAGGCACCACGTTGAACACGCCGGCGGGTATGCCGGCCTCCAGCGCCAGGTCGCCCAGGCGCAGCGCAGTCAAGGGGGATTTCTCGCTGGGCTTGAGCACCACGGAGTTGCCCGCGGCCAGGGCCGGAGCAATCTTCCAGGCGGCCATGATCATGGGGTAGTTCCAGGGCACGATAACCCCGACCACGCCGACCGGCTCACGCGTGATGAGGGCCAGCGCCGTTTCGGCCGTGGGGGCAATTTCGTCATACACCTTATCCACCGCCTCGCCATACCAGCGCAGACAGTTGGCCGCGCTGTTGACGTCCACGGCCCGGGCATAGCGCAGCGGCTTGCCCATGTCCAGGGTCTCGGTCAGTGCCAGCTCCTGGGCATTGGCCAGCACCAGGTCGGCGAAGCGTGTCATCACCTTCTTGCGCTTGGCCGGTGCCATGCCGGACCAGCGGCGATCTTCGAACGCGGTGCGTGCGGCTGCCACGGCGGCGTCGATGTCGGCAGCCTCACAGCGGGCCACCTCGGTCAGCACCGCACCATCTACCGGTGAGATGCAAGCAAAGGTCGCGCCGCTGCGGGACGCTACGCGTTGGCCGTTGATAAGCGCACGGCCGTCAAAGGCGGGTCGGGTCAAAGTCTGCATAGCCTCATTTCCTGGACTGAAAAATACGGGAATCAAATATTCTCAAGCCATGAGCGATTCCCGTATTCGATCAAATCCGGATCAAAGCTTTACCCCGCCCCAAAGGCGCGCGGTCAGAAGTTCACGATAGTTTGCAAGCCGATCGTGGTGTTGCTCTTGCGGTAGGTGCCGTCCGACCATTGGTAAAAAGATGGCTTGGTCGCATGATCAAATCGCAGTTCGCCACGGAAGGCCACATTGCGAGTCAACCGGTAAGTAGCGGCACCGGTCACAGAGAAACGGTTTGAACCCTTGCTCGGGTCGTAGCCGGGGTCATTGGGATCACCTGGGCCAAAGCCGTTGTAGAAGTCGCCAATAGCGACACCAGCACCCGAAGGATCATTGGCAAATGTATTGAATGTTCCGCCGCCATTCTTCTGGTTATTCAGGTAATCAAGACGACCAGCCACTGTCCAAGCAGAATTGACCTTCTGGGAGAGCAGATAAGACAAGCCATACCACTGGGAGTCTCCTCCATTGAAGGCCCCATCCTTTTGGCGCCCCAAAGTCAACTGCAGGTTGGTATTGAGGTCTCCACGCGTCCACCACCCATCAATCTCAAATTGATCTAAGCGTGTCGAGGTCGGAGTAGACGCCATAGGATTGGGGACCTTGCCTTCATAACCCGTGAATTCGATACCCCAAAATTCATCCTTGGCGTAGGTCGCGTTATAGACAAATACAGGGCTACGGGTAGAAGCAAGACTGCTTCCACTAACATCGTTACGAGCAGAGTTGAAATTTGCAAGGAACAGCTTTGTATCCCAAGGGCCTCGCGTCAAATCAAGTCCCACGCCGGTATAGGCAGTGGCTGCTGTAAAGTCAAATAACAGATTCTTGGTTACAAAATATTCTGAATAGCCCGGGTACAGCAAGTTAGACGACAGGCTGTTGGCGCCCACGAAGCTATTAAAGAAAGGTTGATAACCTGAAACATCCGGCATCTGCCCTACCAGCAAACGTGTTGATGGGCCATCAATCGGGATGGATGCCGATGCCTCATGCACGATGTTGCCAATGTTGAAACTAGAACCCGCAGATTTGCTGGGAGCCAAGGTCAACCGGAATCTGGTTCCCCCGTCGTCTATTTCCTTTTGTACATCCAAATACGCCAAGCCAAAGTAAGAGTTGTCGTAGGAATAGACCTGCGAGTTACCGTTCGCATCACTTCCGCTGAAGTTATTCAGGAAAGCGAATGAGCTGGATCGCTTGTTGCGGTTGTAGATATAAGTGGGATCAATCCCACCGCTGATGCGCAACCCTTTGAAACCAGCCACTTCAGTCTGGTCGTCCATTGCTTCCACCTTAGTCTTGATGCGATTGAACTCCTCCGGGTCTACCGCAGGTGTCTGCGCGGCTTGCACGGGAGCCGGCGCCGGCACGGCACCTTTCAACGCCTCGGTCAATTGCTTAATCTGCAGCTGAAGTGCATCAATTTGGCGTTGCAGATCAGCATTCGACTGGGCGCTGGCCAGTATGGGAAAAACCAGAGATACAGCTAACGCAGTTTGTTTCAGTTTCATCATCGGATCTCCATCTCCATGGGTTACATCAAACAATCAATCCTCAAGCAGCGACGGCCTGGCCCTCTCGATACGCCGCGGCTTGCTCTGCAGCGCGTTGACGCTCCTTGCGGCTCATCCACAAGCTGCCTGCCAAAACCCCCACCGACACCACGGCAACGGTGATGGTGGCAATCGCGTTCACCGTAGGATTCAGGCCCAGGCGCGCCCGGGACAAAATCACAATGGGCAAGGTCGTCGATCCCGGGCCGGACAAGAAGGCGGTGGAAACCACGTCGTCCAGAGAAATAGTGAAAGTCAGCAACCAGGCGGACATCAGCGATGGCGCAATCGTGGGCAAGGTGATCAGGTAAAACACCTGGAAGGGCTTGCAGCCCAGATCCACGGCGGCTTCTTCCAAAGACATATCCATTTCCAGCAGGCGTGACTGGATCATCACTGCCGCGTAAGACAAGCCAATCGCAGTGTGACCCACCCAGATGGTGAAGATGCCGCGCTCTGGCATGCCAAACATGCGCTCGCACATCACAAAAAACAGCAGCAATGACAAACCGGTAATGACTTCTGGCACCACCAGAGGCGCATTGATATGGGCATTGAAAGCCGTGCGGCCAAAAAACGACCTGTAGCGCACCATGGTGAATGCGGCCAAGGTACCAAATACCACCGACGCGGTAGCGGTCAAAAGCCCGATCTTGAGTGACAGCAAGAAGCCGTCAATGACCTCGGTATCGTGCGTGATCACGCCGTACCACTTGAAAGTAAAGCCACCCCACAGGGTAACCATCTTCGAATCATTGAACGAGAAAACGATCAGCGTGACGATAGGTAGGTACAGAAACAAATACCCTGCCCCCAGCCAGAATCTTCCAATGCGCGAGTCCATGTTCAGTTTCCTCTTACACCGCCGGAATCGGCCTGGTATTTGTTGAGAATTGCGAGTGGAATCAGGATCAGCACCACCATGGTGACGGCTACGGCAGAGGCCATTGCCCAGTCGTTGTTGCTGAAGAACTCGTCCCACAGAACGCGGCCAATCATCAAGGTCGAAGGCCCGCCCAGCAGCTCCGGGATCACGTATTCGCCCACACTGGGGATGAACACCAACATAGCGCCAGCGATGATTCCGTTTTTGGACAAAGGCACAGTGATGAGCCAGAACGCCTTCCACGGTGTCGCGCCCAGATCTTTGGCAGCCTCCAGAAAACGCAGGTCCATCTTTACCAGCGTGGAATACAGCGGAAGAATCATGAAAGGCAGGTAGGTGTAGACCATGCCAATGGTCATGGAGAAGCCGGTGTGCATCATCTTGATCGGCTCGTCGATCACATGCATGGCCAGAAGTATGTTATTGAAGACACCATGGTCATCCAGCAAGCCCTTCCAGGCATACACCCGCAGCAGGTAAGACGTCCAAAAGGGTAGCGACACCAGCATCAGCAGCGCAGGCCGCAGGCCGACCGGCGAACGCACCATGAAGTAGGCAAACGGGTATCCCACCAGCAAACACCAAAAGGTGTTGATCAGAGCAAACCGGATCGAAGACAGATAGGTTTGAACATAGAGCGAGTCCGTAGTCAAAAACACGTAGTTCGACAGCTTGATACGCAGCGTCAACATCCCGTCCACATAGCTCGTTAGATCCGCGTAGTGCACGCCATCGGAGTCAGAGACACTGATCTTCAACACCACAAAGAATGGCACGGTGAAAAACAGTATCAAAAAGCTGTAAGGCACGCCAATCACACTGCGCTTGCCCCAGCCCTGCGACAAAGCGCGCAGGTAACGGTTATTGGATAGGCTGCTCATGGTGGTGTCCGTCTGTGATCAGCTGGTCAGCACCACAAGTGCATCTGGCGCAAACGTGGCGTACACCGTCTCGCCACGCTGGAACAGCTCACCATGACGCTGACCATGGGTGATCTGGATCTGCAACTTCTTGCCACCCGCCAAGTTCATGCGATAGAGAGAGAAGCTGCCGAAATACCCGTTGTCGGCAATTTCGCCGCGCAGGCAGTTGTGTTGCGCATCGGCTGGCGGGTCTCGCTGCAGGCTGACTTTTTCCGGACGCACAGCCACGGTAGCCGGCATACCCAGCGTACCCGTCACCCCGTGGTTCACGTAGAAGCTACCATGCTCGGAGCCCACCACGCAGTGGTCTGGCTCATCAATCTCCAACTTGCCATCGAACAAGTTCACGTTGCCTATGAAGTCAGCCACGAAGCGGCAGCTAGGGGTTTCGTAAATTTCACTAGGCCGCCCCACTTGCTTGAACTGGCCCTCGCTCATGACGGCAATGCGGTCGGCCATGGTCATGGCTTCTTCCTGGTCATGGGTGACCAGCACGCAGGTCACGCCCACGCGTTTGATGATGCTGTGCAGCTCAAACTGGGTTTGTTCACGCAGCTTGCGGTCCAGCGCACCCAAGGGTTCGTCCAACAGCAATAGCTTCGGGCTCTTGGCCAGGCAACGGGCCAATGCCACCCGCTGCTGCTGGCCGCCAGAAAGCTGGTGCGGCTTACGTTTGGCGTAGGGCTTGAGCTTGACGATATTAAGCATGGCATCCACACGCTCATTGATTTCGCTCTTTGGCAAGCTGTCACGCTTCAGACCAAAGGCAATGTTGTCCCACACTGTCAAGTGGGGAAACAAGGCATAGGATTGGAACATCATGTTGATGGGCCGCTCATAGGCCGGCATGGAGACGATGTCGGAACCCGCCAACAAGATATGACCCGACGAGGGCGTCTCAAACCCTGCCAGCATGCGCAACAGCGTGGACTTGCCGCAGCCAGATGAACCCAACAAGGCAAAAATTTCGCCCTTCTCGATGTCCAGTGAAACATTGTCTACGGCAGTTGCTTCATCGAAGCGCTTGGTCAAGCGATCGATGCGCAAGAAACTCTTATCGTGGGCTGCGCCAACGGCACCCAACTCTGGATTCGACATATGAAAGCCTCTGTCAATTATTGTTTTGAACCATTGGAGCTGGCGTGCTCCAATGGTTTTCGCTCGCGCCTACAACCCGGTTTTTATGGAGGTGTACAAACGCGTACGTAGTCTACGTATGTCGCTGTTGACTGCATCCGGCGGCACCATCCGTGCCAAGTCATCCTGCGCCATGAAAACCGACTTGTTGCTGGCAACCTCTGGCTTGACGAACTTGAGTGCGCTGGGCACGGGGTTGGCATACAGCACCTTGTTGACGATGCCGGCGTTGACTTCAGGTCGATAGATATAGCTGATCCATTTGTAGGCATTCTCAGCGTGCGGCGCATCGGCAGGAATGGCCATGGTGTCAAAGAACAGAACAGCGCCAGATTTGGGCACCAAGGACTTGATGACATTGCCATTCTTGGCTTCGTTTGCACGGGCCTGGGCGATGCTGATGTCGCCGTTCCAACCCATCACCAGACACAAGGAGCCACCTGCTAGGTCATTGATGTAACCCGAAGAAGAGAACAGTGTGATGCTGGGGCGAATTTTCTTCAACAGCTCCGCAGCTTCCTGGTAGTCCGCAGAATTCTTGCTGAACGGTGGCTTGCCCAAATAATGCAGGGCCGCAGGGAACAGTTCGTCACCCGAATCCAACACGGACACGCCGCAAGATTTGGCCTTGGCTGCGTACTCCGGCTTGAAGAGCAAGTCCCAGGCATTGTCGGGCCAGGGCAAATTGCCTAACGCTGCTTTAAGCTTGATTTCATTGACGCCAATCGTGGTGATGCCCCAGGCCCACGGAACCGTGTATTGGTTGCCGGGGTCCATTTCAGCCAACTGCTTCATCACATAGGGGTCAAGATTGGCGTAAGTGGTGATCTTGCTTTTGTCGAGCTTGGTCAAAAGACCGCCCTGGGCCTGGATCTTGGCCCAATGGGATGAGGGCACCACGATGTCATAGCCAGTTTTACCAGCCACCATCTTGGCATGCAGGGTTTCGTTGCTGTCAAAGGTGTCGTAGCGCACCTTGATACCGGTCTCCTTTTCAAAATTGGCGATGGTGTCGTCGCCAATGTAGTCAGACCAGTTGTAGATATTGAGCACCTTCTCATCTGCTGCATGCACGTTTGCGGCAGCACCCAGCAAGGCCCCCACTGCAAACAGGCCATACATGAGTCGGCTAACCCCCCGTTTTTTCAAACCCAATTGCATATTTATCTCCTGATGACAAAAGAACAATGTAAAAGCATGAAACAAATCATGATGATGAATGACACCGGCAAGAAAACGAGAAACTTTACGCAACAGTAACAGTCTGTCAACGAAAGCAACTGGCCTACAGCTCGCTAGCCCAATAGCTTCTTGTCTTTCAACTCCGCGTAGGTCAAATCCAGGCACCGCGTAATCAACTCCACCATCTCGTCTATCTGGGCGTGGGTCATGGTTAGCGGTGGTGCAATGATCATCCGGTCGCCGACTGCCCGCATGATCAAGCCATTGGCGAAACAGTGGCGGCGGCACACCATGCCTACCGCCAAATCTTCCGCAAACAGCTCCTGCGTTGCCTTGTTCTTGACCAGAATCAAACCGGCGGTAAAGCCGCAGGTTTCCGCTACGCCAACCAAGGGATGCCCGCCCAAGGCTTTGAATTTTTCTGCAAGATATGGGCCAACATCCGTCCGGACGCGGCCCACCAGGTTCTCGCGTTCCATCAAGGCAATATTGGCCAAGGCCACCGCACAAGCCACGGGGTGGCCGCTATAGGTGTAGCCATGGTTGAACTCACCACCCTTTTCAATCAGCACCTTGGCAACGCGGTTCCCCACCATCACGCCTCCCAGCGGGATGTAGCCGCTGGTCACACCCTTGGCGAACGTCACCAGATCAGGCTTGTAGCCAAACTTTTCGTAAGCAAACCAGTAGCCCAGACGGCCAAAAGCGCAAATCACCTCGTCGCTGACCAGCAAGATGCCGTATTTATCGACAATGCGCTGGATTTCGGGCCAGTAACTGTCTGGCGGAATGATCACGCCGCCAGCACCCTGCACCGGCTCACCAATGAAGGCCGCCACCTTGTCCGGTCCTACTTCTAATATTTTTTCCTCCAGCCAGCCGGCCGCGCGTAGACCAAAAGCCTCTTGGGTTTCACCGGGCAGCGCATTCTCAAAAAAGTAAGGCTGCTCGATATGGGTGATGTTTGGAATCGGCAAGTCCCCCTGTGCATGCATGCCAGACATGCCGCCGAGCGACGCCCCCGCCATGGTGCTGCCGTGGTAAGCATTCTTGCGGCTGATGATCACCTTGCGCTGGGGTTGGTCCAGCAGATCCCAGTAGCGTCGCACCATGCGCACATTGGTGTCATTGCTTTCGCTACCGCTGCTGGAGAAAAACACGTGGTCAAACCGCCGGTCACCCACAGGCTTGGCCAGGGTGGACAACTTGGCGGCCAGCTGGGTCGCCGGCACATTGGTGGTCTGGAAGAAGCTGTTGTAGAACGGCAGCTCCATCATCTGCTGGAAGGCAGCCTGGGCCAACTCGGTGCGTCCGTAGCCGGCGCTGACGCACCACAGTCCGCTCATGGCATCCAGTATCTTGTTTCCCTCGGAGTCCCACACGTAAATACCATCGGCCTTGGTGATCACACGTGAGCCACGGGTAGCCAGGTCCTGGTGGTCGGTAAAGGGGTGCATGTAATGCGCGCTGTCCATGGCCTGTATGGCCTTGGTATCCAACACGCTTTCACGGCGAACAATCGCGGGCGGGGACATGAAGTTCATGGGTGAATTCATTTGCGTAACTCCAAATCAAATCAATGCGTTAACCAATTTCGGCTGGCCTGACACAGCCATACCAGCCATGCACATCAAACGTGCAACAGCAGGTGCTCTCGCTCCCAGGGAGAAATCACTTTCATGAACTCTTCGAATTCCAGGTCTTTGACCTCGGTGTAGACGGTGATGAACTCCTTGCCCAGCACCTCGTGCAGGTCTGGCTCATTGCGCAGCAAGTCCAGCGCCTCGCCCAGGCTGCGGGGCAATGAATACGGCGCCAGATAGGCGTCGCCCTTCATCTCGGCCTTGGGTTTGATCTTCTTCTTCATGCCCAGATAGCCGCAGGCCAAAGTCATGGCCATGGCCACATACGGGTTCGCGTCCACGCCGATCACCCGGTTTTCCACGCGCCGTGCAGCCGGCGTCGAAATGGGGGAGCGGATGCCAACGGTACGGTTATCAAAGCCCCACTCGATGTTGATGGGTGCAGCCGTATTGCGCGACAGACGGCGGTAGCTGTTCACATAGGGCGCCACCAGGGCCATGGCTGCAGGTATGTAGCGCTGCAAGCCGCCGATGTAATGGAAGAAAGCTTCCGACGGCGTGCCGTCTTCGTTACTAAAGATATTCTTGCCAGTAGCGACATTGAGAATGCTCTGGTGCACGTGCATGGCACTACCCGGCTCGCCGGCAATCGGCTTGGCCATAAAGGTGCAGTACATGTCGTGGCGCAAGGCCACCTCGCGGGCCATGCGCTTGAAGAAGAAAACCTCGTCCGCCAATCCCAACGGATGGGCGTGGAAGAAATTGATCTCCATCTGCCCGGCACCCGCCTCATGGATCAAGGTGTCTACGTTCAGCTCCATCTTCTCGCAGTAGTCGTACATTTCTTCAAACAGCGGGTCGAACTCGTTCACCGCATCGATGCTGTAAGACTGGCGCGAGGTTTCTGCCCGGCCGCTGCGGCCAATCGGGGGGCGCAAGACAGTATTCGGATCGGTATTGCGGGCCACCAGATAAAACTCCAACTCCGGTGCCACCACCGGGTCCAGCCCCTCGGCGGCATACAGGTCGCAAATGCGGCGCAACACACTGCGCGGTGCAAATGGCACCAGCTTGCCGTCGCGGTCATAGCAGTCATGGATTACCTGCGCCGTGGGGTCCGTAGCCCAGGGCACGATGCGCACCGTGGCTTCGTCCGGCTGCAAATGCATGTCCCGGTCCGTCGGATCAATCACGTCGTAGTAGGGGCCTTGCTCGGGAAATTCGCCCGTCACACCCATGGCCACAATCGCCTGGGGAATGCGCATGCCGCGGTCTTCGGTGAACTTCTCGCGCGGCAAAATCTTGCCGCGGGCCACCCCGGTCAAGTCGGGTACCAGACATTCCACCTCGGTGACTCTGCGCTCGTTCAGCCACAGCTCCAGATCGTTGAAGCTCATTGCTTTGCGTTGGTCCATATCTATCTCCTCTTTTAGTTCGACGCGCCAGCCAAGCGCGCGGTGTGGCGGGCCTGGCAGGCCTCACCGAATGCATTCAATATGGCGGTGTAAAACGGGTTCTCGGCAAACTTCCACTCGGGATGCCACTGCACGGCGTAGGCAAAAGCCGGCGCACCTTGCACACCAAACGCCTCCACCAGCCCGTCTTCAGCCCAGCCCAGCGGCTCCAGACCTGGCGCCAGTTTGTGAATGCCCTGGCCATGCAAGGAGTTCACCATGGCGGTGTCTCCACCGGCCCATTCGGTGAATGCACTGCCGGGGGCAAAGCGCACCACATGTCTGGGCGCGTACTGCAAATCCAGCGGATCTTCCTCGGGCTCGGTGTGGTCCATCAAGCCTGCGACACCATGTACCTTTTGGTGCAGCGAGCCGCCCAGCGCCACGTTGATTTCCTGAAAGCCCCTGCAAATGCCCAACAAGGGCACGCCTTGCTGGATACACGCCTGGATCAAGGGTAGCGTCAAGCTGTCGCGTTCTACATCCAGCGGCAAGCTGGGGTCCAACACAGATTCGTCGAAATGCGAGGGATGCACATTGGACGGCGAGCCGGTCAACATCACGCCGTCCACCCATTCCAGCAGGCTGGCAATCTGGCTGCTCTGCACCAGGGGGAAGATCACGGGCTGGGCATGGGCACCAAATTTGCAGGCGGTTGCGTACTTCTCGCCCAACATCAAATAGGGCAGATCGGCAGAGCCACTATCACGGCCGCGATGGTCCGCCGGCAGCCATACAAGACAAGCGGTTTGTGCTTTTTGCATGGCTTATATGTGAATAAATAATTGCATATTGCTGACAATTGTGCCGGGCTATTGGTTTAATAATAGATCCAGTTTGCAAAGGTCGATGGTGCCACTTTGCAGCCACTTTAGCCCCGGAGCCTGCATGCTGAGCGAATTCCTCGTTACCGAAATCAACAAAGTGGGGGCCCAGGATGCGCTGCCTCTACACCGCCTGCTCTATGAGTCGCTGCGCCGGGCCATCCTGGGCGGCAAGATTGCTGCAGGCGAGCGCCTGCCGTCCAGCCGCAAGCTGTCGGAAGACCTGGATGTGTCGCGCAACACCGTGGTGGCAGCTATCAACCAGCTTACGGTTGAAGGCTATCTGGTGAGCCATGTAGGAAGTGGCACCTTCGTCAGCGACAACCTGAGCAAAGTCACTCTGGCGCGCAAGCACAGCACGCGCGCAGAAGCCGGGCACTGCACCCAGCTGTCCAAACGCGGCCGGGCGCTGGCCGAAACCTTTTGCGCCAGTGAGCTGGAGGTGCAGCCATTCACCCCGGGCATTGCCGACTTCAGCGCCTTTCCGGTACAGCTATGGCAGCGCCTGCAGAACAAATACTGGCGCATGACATACCCTGACATGCTGGACTACAGCAGCTCGGGTGGCTACGCCCCGTTGCGCCGTGCCATTGCCAACCATTTGCGTATGTTCCGCAGCGTCATCCTGGACCCCAGCCAGGTGCTGATCACCAGCGGCACCCAGCAGTCGCTGGAACTGTGCGCGCAGCTGCTGGCCGACCATGGCGATACCGTGTGGCTGGAAGACCCAGCCTACTGGGGCGCCGCCAAGGCCTTCATGGCCACTGGGCTGAAGCTGCACCCCATCTCTGTGGACCAGGAAGGCATTGCGCCCGACGCAGCCGACAACGCCCACGCGCCGCGCCTGGTCTACGTCACGCCATCACACCAGTACCCCACGGGCGCAGTGATGTCGCTGGCGCGGCGGCACTTGCTGCTGGCCGCCGCACGCAAACACGACGCCTGGATACTGGAAGACGACTACGACAGCGAGTTCCGCTTCACCGGCCCCCCACTCTCGTCACTAGAAGGGCTGGACCAGGACGGCCGGGTGCTCTACATGGGCAGCTTTTCCAAGGTGATGTACCCGGGCCTGAAGCTGGGTTACCTGGTCGTACCCAAAGCCCTGATCACGTCCTTCAAGCAAGCCCACTACGACCTGAACCGACCGGGCCAGATGCACCTGCAGGCAGCCCTGGCCGAATTCATTGAAATGGGGCACTTTGCCAGTACCTTGCGCCGTGCCAAGCAAAGCCACGCGCAACGCCGCCAATGCCTGCTGGAAGCCCTGGCGCCCTGCCTGGGCGAACACGCCAGCATCACCGGCGCCGAACAAGGACTGCACCTGTGCCTCAAGCTACCGCCGCAAGTGGACGACGCTGCGTTGGCCAAGGCCCTGGGCGGTTACGGGTTGACCGTGCGCCCGCTATCTGCCTACTGCCTGGCCCGGCGCGACATCCGCGGCCTGGTGATTGGTTACGGCTATACCATACAGGCCGATATTGCCGCCAGCGGCAAACGCATCGCCGACATGGTGGCTGGCGTCACGGCTGCAGCCGCGCCCAAAAAGACCAGCCGCAAAAATTAAACCAGATCGCGCAAGCGGTGGTACAGCATGCCCAGCACTAGGCTGGGCGTGCGCAGCAAGGCGCCGCCAGGGAAGCTCTGGTGCCGCAGCCGCGCAAACACATCGAAGCGCTCAGCCTGGCCCGCAATCGACTCGGCTACCAGTTGCCCTGCCAGCCCCGTAAGCGCCACGCCGTGGCCGCTGAAGCCCTGCAGGTAATACACATTCGTGCCCAGCCGGCCAAAGTCGGGTGCGCGGTTCATGCTGATGTCCACAAAGCCGCCCCACACATAGTCCAGCGGCACACCTTGCAGCCCCGGAAACACTTTGGCAATACGGGCCTGCATGCGCTGCGCCAGATTGGCTGGCGTCGAAGTGCTGTAACTCACCCGACCGCCAAACAGCAACCGGTGGTCCTCGCTGAAGCGGAAGTAGTCCAACACAAAATTGTTGTCGCATACCGCAGCGTTACTGGGTATGAGCTGGCGGCACATCGCTTCGCCCAGCGGCGGCGTCGCCACGATATAGGTGCCCACCGGCATGATGCGGGGGGTAATTTCGGGGGCCACCGCGGCGCCGTATTCGGCCAGCATGCAATTGCCGGCCAGCACCGCGTAGTTGGCTCGCACCTGGCCCTGCGCGGTGTGTGCACAAACCTTGGCGCCACGATCCAGCTGTGTGACCGCCGACCCGGTGTAGATGCGCACGCCCAGTGCCCGAGCCGCTGCAGCCAGGCCCAGCCCGAATTTCAGCGGATGCAAATGACCTGACAACGGTTCATAGGCTACCGCGCAGTAGCGCGGGCTGGCGATATGCCGCTGCACCGCGCTGCCTTCAACAAAGTCCACCGGCAGCCCGTACTGCGACTGGGCCGTGCGCATTTCGGCCTCCAGCGCACGCGCCTTGCGGGGCGAATCCGCCACGTACAGATAACCGTTGACCCGCTCGCATGCAATGTTGAACTGGGCAATGCGCTGGTCCACCAGCGCAATCGCCTCCAGCGACATCTGCCAGGCCCTGCGGGCATCCGCGGCGCCCAGCTGGTTTTCAAACACGTCTTGGCCACTGGCAAAGCCCACGATAGTCTGGCCGCCGTTGCGCCCGGAGGCACCACTGCACACCTGGTCTGCCTCCAGCACCACCACCCGCATGCCACGCTGTGCCAGCTCGATGGCGGCAGACAGGCCGGAAAACCCCGCGCCCACAACCACCACATCAGCCGTCTCGGCACCGCGCAACACCGGATCGGGTACGCCGCGCTGGACGCTGGCTTCGTAATAGCTTTTCTGGTTCAGCTGGGTGTCGGACGCCACCAGAGATTTACGCAGCATGCGGTACCCCTTGCAGCTTGGCGACCTGCCCGCACAGATAAGTCCACACGCAAGTGGCGGCCGCCAGCGTGGTCAGCTCGGCATGGTCGTACGCGGGCGCCACCTCCACACAATCCATACCCACCATGTTCAGGCCTGCCAGTTGCTCCAAGAAGGTCATCAGCTGCGAGCTGGTCAAGCCGGCGGGCTCGGGCGTGCCGGTGCCGGGTGCAAACGCCGGGTCCAGGCAGTCGATGTCCAGCGTCAGGTAGCAGGGCCGGTCGCCCAGGCGCTGGCGTATGGTGTCCAGCACCGGGTTCAGACCGGCACCGTCCAGACCGCGCAGCTGGCGCGCGGTGAATATCAGGCCACCCTGGTCTTGCACGTACTCACGCGCCGCCCGCTCGCCGCTGGAGCGCAAGCCGATCTGCACGCAATGCGCGGGGCTGACCAGGCCTTCCTGCAGCGCCTCGTAGGTCCAGGTGCCGTGGCCGGACGGCTCGCCAAAATGGTCTACCCAGGTATCGCAGTGCGCGTCGAAATGCACCAATGCCAAAGGTCCATGCTGGGCGTGGGCGGCCCGCAGCAACGCCAGGGTGACGGAATGGTCGCCGCCCAAAAACACGCAGTGGTGGCGCTCCATCAGCTCCGCCGCCTGTTGCTGGATATGCGCGCGTACCTCGGTCAGGGGCGAGGCATTGGGCAGGCGCATGTCCAGCGCATCGCCCAGATAGTCCAAAGGCGAGACGCCGAAATGAGGGTGAAGACCGTCGCACAGCATCAGGCTGGCGCGGCGAATCTCCTGCGGGCCAAAGCGCGCGCCTGGGCGATTCGTCACAGCGCCGTCAAACGGCACACCAGCCAGTGCAAACGGCTGCGCGGCCAGCGCCTGGGTGGCTAAAAAATGGTTGTTGTTATTGGCGTATGCAAAATTTCCGAGTCCCATAGATTTCAATGCCTTCATGCAAAGACCGCACGATAGGGCAAATTGGCACCTAGCCCGGTGCCACTTTGAAGCGGCTATAGGGGGCCACTCACAACGCGCCCAGCCCTACACTGCGCCCTCCAGCAAAACGAAAACGGGCCTGCGGGCCTGACCCCAGATTCCCTCGCCTGTATGAACCCTGCCCCCCTTGGCCCTTTGACCGCGCGCCTCTGTCTAGCCTCTGGCATGGCCCTGGTTGGCGTGTACGTCGCCATATCCAAGCCACTGGTCGCCGCCCTGCCCGTGTTCCTGCTGGCCTGGCTGCGCTTTGGCATTGCAGCAGTAGCCATGCTGCCCTGGCTGAAAAAGCCGGCGTCCGAAGGGCCGATGTCCACCCGCATGCGCTGGCTGGTGTTTCTGGAGTCCTTTCTCGGCAACTTCCTGTTTTCCATCTGCATGCTGTACGGCGTAAGCATGACCAGCGCGGTCTCTGCCGGGGTGATCCTGGCGGCCATCCCGGCTACGGTGGCCGTGCTGAGCTGGCTGATCCTGCGCGAACGCATCGGCCTGCGGGTATGGGCTGCGGTGGCTTGCGGCGTGCTCGGTATCGGCCTGCTTGCACTATCAAAATCAGAGCACCTTGTGCAGATATCTTCTGCGCCAGAGGCCGATTTGGCTTCAAATCACCTCTGGGGCAATCTGCTGGTGTTTGGGGCCGTGCTGTGCGAGGCCGCATATGCGGTGATCGGCAAAAAGCTCACTGGCAGCATCAGCCCCAAGCGCATCAGCGCCCTCATCAATTTGTGGGGTCTGGTGCTGATGACACCCGCCGGCCTGTACATGGCCACGTCGTTCAACTTCGGCACGGTGCATCCGGGCATTTGGTTGCTGCTGGTGTTCTACGCCATGGCCGCCAGCGTGGGCACAGTTTGGCTGTGGATGACCGGCCTGCGCGTAGTACCGGCTGCGCAGGCCGGCGTGTACAGCGTGCTGCTGCCCATCGCCACGGCACTGACCGGCGTACTGGTGCTGGGCGAACCTTTGGGTGCCATGCAGCTGTTGGCCTTCGGCGTGGCGCTGCTGGGCGTGTTACTTGCAACACTGCCCTAAAGAAGGAAGCCCATGCGTCTACGCCACATCGAAGTCTTCAACGCCATCATGCTCACCGGCAGCGTCAGCGCTGCAGCGCGGCTGATCAACGTCACCCAGCCTGCCGTCAGCCGGGTGCTGGCGCATGCCGAGCTGCAGCTGGGCTTTCCGCTGTTCCAGCGCACCAAGGGCCGGCTCACGCCCACCAACGAAGCGCAAACCCTGTACCCCCATATCGAGCGCCTGTTTGCCCAGCTGGACGATGTGCAACGCCTGGCCAACAGCCTGCGCCAGGGCCACCAGGACGGTGAGCTGCACATCCTGACCGTGCTGGCGCTGAGCTACGAGGTGCTGCCCCGGGCGCTCAAGCTGTTCCGCCAGCAGCATCCCAATGTGGTGGTGACGATGGACGCGCTGCACTCGCCGCAGATCATCTCGTCCCTGGTGCTGCAGGAGGCCGATGTGGGCCTGGTCTTCAGCGCCATCGCCCACCCCTCGCTAGAGCAAAAGCACCTGGCCGATGGCCGCATGGTCTGCGTAGCGCCCAAGGGCGTTCTCAGTGCCAGGCAAGTCAAACAGGGCCTGGTGAACCTGGCCGACCTGGCCCAGGTGCCGGTAGTGAATATCGATGTGCGCGACCCGGTGGGCTCCACCCTGAGCCATGCCTGCCGCGAGGCGGGTGTGGGCCTGTCATCCAGCATTACCGTGCAGACCTACCACGCGGCACTGGCGCTGGCGCACCATGGCCTGGCGGTGGCGTTGATTGACAGCTGCACCGCCCTGTCCGCCGATCTGGGCAAGGTGGATGTGCTGACCCTGGAGCCGCACATCGCCGTGCCCATCAAGGCCCTGCGCGCGGTGAACCGGCCCGGCTCGCTGCTGGCCAGCGCCATGACGCAATGCGTGCAGCAGGTGATCGAGCAGGCGCTGCAGCCCGCCGCATAGCTAAGCGGCTGCGAGTGCGTCGGCCACCGCCTGGGCTGTACCGAACGCGAGGGTGAACCCCAGGGCCCCGTGGCCGGTATTGAGCAGCAAGTTTTCCGGCCCCTGCGGGTGCCGTCCCACCAGAGGCAGGCCGGTCGGCGTGGCCGGGCGCATGCCGGTCCAAGGGTGCAGTTCCAGTCCCTGGTCCAGCCCAGGGAACACAGCGCGGGTTGCCTCGCTGAGTTGCTGGATGCGCTGAGGAGCAATGCGGCTATCGTGCCCCACCAACTCCGCCATGCCCGCGACACGCAGCCGCTGGCCGATGCGGGCGAAAACCACTTTGCGCGCGGCATCGGTCACACTCACCTTCGGTGCCGCATCCGATCCATCGGCCAGGTCTAGCGTGATGCTGTAGCCCTTCAGCGGGTAAACCGGTAGGCGCAAGCCCAGCGGGCGGGCAAACCCCGCGCTGGCGCTACCCAGGGCCAGCACAAACTGGTCTGCCGCAACATCGCCCGCAGCCGTTCGCACCGCCTGCAACCGCCTTCCCTGCTGCACCACGCCCAGCGCCTCCTGGCCCAGCACAAAACGCACGCCACGCGCTTGCAGTGCCGCGTATAGGTCATCACAGACCTTGGCGCAATCAGCAGCACATTCGCTGGGCGTATAAACCGCGCCGGCCATGTGGGCCTGGTAATACTGCAAAGCCGGCTCCAGCTCCACGCAACGCTGGGCCGACACCACCTCTTGCACACTGCCCAAGCCCTGCTGCAGCGCCACCTGTCTGCGTGCGGACTCCAGCCCGGCGGCACTGCTGTAGACCACCAGCTTGCCGCTGCGCGCAAAATCGCAGTCCAGTGCCAAGTCCTGCAGCATGGCTTCAAAACCCTGGCGGCTGCGCAGGGCCAGCTGCAGCAACTGGGCCGTGCTGCGGGCAGAGGTATCGGCATTGCAGGCGCGCAGAAACTCCAGCCCCCAGCGCCACTGCTGCGGGTCCCATTGCAGCTGAAATTTCAACGGTGAGTCGGCCGCCAACAGCAACTTGGGTAGCTGGGTCCAGATGCCGGGGTCGGCCAGGGGTTGCACATAGCTGTAGCTCAGCTGGGCACCGTTGCCACCGCTGGCACCCGCACCGGGAGTGGCTCGGTCGACCACCGTCACCTCCTTACCCTGCAAACGCAATGCGTAAGCCGTGGCCAGCCCAACGATTCCCGCTCCTAAAACAACGACATGCATGTGTATCCACCCTTTGGGCAACACTGTAGGCACGCGATCTGCATGGCGCCAATGCCAAACACAGGCCTAGCCATCAGCAAAAGTTATGCCCAGGCGCCGCCGCCAGCCCATAACTTCAGGTTATGGTGCGCCCCGAAAAAGGCACTATGCACTGCGGTCAGCCCTTTCTAAACTGCCCCACAGCTCCTCCATCACCTCTACTTCAAAGGGTCATCATGCAAGCCTCCTCCGTACTGTCCACGATGTTTCTGGCCGCAGGCCTGGCTGCCACCGCCATAGCCCATGCGGACACTCTGCAAAAAATCGCCGAATCCGGGCAGATCACCCTGGCCTACCGCGAGTCATCCGTGCCCTTCAGCTACCTGGCCGGTGGCAGCACGCCCGAAGGCTTCTCGGTAGACATCGCCAACGCCGTAGCCGACGCGGTGAAGAAGCAACTGAAGAAGCCTGAGCTCAAGGTTGCGCTACAGGCCGTGACATCGCAAAACCGCATCCCGCTGCTGGTCAACGGCACGGTGGACCTGGAGTGCGGCTCCACCACCAACAACACAGTGCGCGGCAGAGACGTGCAGTTCGCCATCAACCATTTCTACACCGGCACCCGGTTGCTAGCGAAGAAGTCGTCTGGCATCAAAAACTACGCCGACCTGGCCAACAAGCCGGTCGCCAGCACCTCGGGCACCACCAACGCCCAGGTCATCCGCAAATACAACCAGGACAAGAGCCTGGGCATGGACATCAAACTGGGCAAGGACCACGACGACTCCATGCTGCTGGTGGACAGCGGCCGCGCCGTGGCCTTTGCGATGGACGACATCCTGCTGTTCGGCCTGATCGGCAATGCCAAGAACCCGGCGGAATGGGAAGTCGTAGGCGACTCGCTGCAAGTCGAGCCCTATGCCTGCATGCTGCGCAAGGACGACCCGCAATTCAAGCAGTTGGTCGATGGAGTCATCGCCGGCATGATGAAGTCCGGCCAGTTCGAGAAGCTCTACACCAAGTGGTTCATGTCGCCCATCCCCCCCAAGGGCCAGAACCTGAACCTGCCCATGAGCAAAGAGCTGCGCGACAACCTCAAGGCGCTAAGCGACAAGCCGGCGGTCTAACCATGCAAGTCGTAGGCATCCTGGGCGGCATGGGGCCCGCCGCCGGCGCGGACTTCGTGCGTTTGTTCGTGCAGTCCTGTATCGAGCATATGCAGGCCATCGGTGTGACGGTGAGCGACCAACGCTTCCCCGAGCATTGGCTGGCCCAGGTGCCGGTACCGGATCGTACGCAGGCGCTGGAAGACGATACCAGTGGCGCACAGCAGCCACTGGAGCCCATGTTGCAGGCGCTGGGCCGTCTGGCAGCCTTGGGTGCGCGCTGCGTGGCCATGCCCTGCAACACCGCCCACGCCTGGCATAGCCGTATGCAGGCGCGCTTTCCACAGCTCGACGTGCTGCATATCGCCAACGAGATGGCGCAGCAGTTGGCCTTGCAGCGCATACCGGCAGCCGCGCTGATGGCCACCGATGGCACCTACCGCAGCGGCGTGTACGAGCAGGCGCTGCAGCGCGCCGGAGTGCAATGCCATTTGCCAACTGCCGCTGAGCGCGCGCGCATCATGCAAGGCATTTACGACGGTGTAAAAGCCGGCAATATGCCGCTGGCGCAGCGCTGCTTTGGCGAGGTTGCCCAGGCCCTGGCCGAACGCCACGGCGGTGCGCCGCTGATACTGGGCTGCACCGAAATTCCGCTGGCACTGGACGGCGCGGCACAGATGACCGGTTTGCGCAGTTTCAACCCAGCACAGGTGCTGGCAAAAACCTTGGCGCAGCGCGCGTACGCAGCAGCTTAAAGAGCTTCAGGCCCAAACGCCGGTAGCCTCCAGCACCGGCGACAGCTGGGCCTCGCCCCAACGCAAGGCCAATGCACCGGGCCGGCGCAAAGCGCCCAGCACCTGCATCCGCAACAGACGCTGGGCGCCGGCAAAGCCAGCCAGATCCGGGCCGTCCCACAGAATCTCTGCACGCACCGCCACCTGCAGCAGATCGCCGGTGGCGTAGTCAATGAACAGCAGTCCGGCCTGCGGGTTCACCGCCAGATTGCCCAGGGTGTTGAAAAAGAAGTTGCCTAAAAAGTCTGGCGCCGTCAGCCACTGCTGGCCAGCGGCATCCACCTCGACCCGCACAAAGCCCGGCTTGCCGCCACGGTGCGATACGTCCACCCCATCGGCACGCCCCTCGGGCTGCAAGGCCTGCGGGTGCGCGGAGGCGATGAAGAAAGTGTCCGCCCCACGCACCAGCCGCAGCGCGGCCGCGTCAAGCTGGCTGCTGGCAATCGCCGCCGCCGGCACTTCGATCGGGGCCAAATACACCGGCTCGCGCGCCTGGATGTACTTGGGGCAGTTGCCAAAACTCTGCTCTATGCGCAAGCCAAAGCCGGCACCATCCAGCGCCATCACCCGGCCGTTGGCGCGGTTGCGCCTGCGGGTATGCGGCTCAATACCCAGCAGGCCAATGGCCGCGTCTGGTTGCAGCGTTTGCGCCAATGGGTCGGCGGCATCCGGCAACGCCTGCAGCCGCAGCAGCGTGGCATCCGGTGAGCGAATGAAGCCCGGCGGCTGTGCCAACACCGAGGCCCAGGGCTGACCCTGCGCGTCCAGGCTGCCCAGCACCACAAAGGGCAACTGTGCGAAGAAATCGCGGTGCTGGTCGGGCATGTAATCGCGGATCACCCGCGGCCCGACCTCGGCCATGCGCTCGGCCACACCGGCGCGTTGCTGCACCGCGCGCTCACCGGCATGGAAGGTGGCGTTCATGCGGCCAACCCGATACGGCTGCGCACCATGGGCACAAAGCCGGGCAATGCCTCGATGCGGGCCAGCCAGGCGCGCAGATGCGGATACGGCTCCAGCGCCACATTGCCCTCGGGCGCATGGGCGATATAGCTGTAGTTGGCAATATCGGCAATGGTTGGCGCGCTGCCGACCAGGTAGTCGGACTGCTGCAGGTGCGCGTCCATCACCTGGAACAGCTGGTTCGCCCGCTGGATCGCATCTTTGGGATCGGTGGGCAGCTTGAACAGCTGGATCACCCGCGCCACCGCCGGGCCAAAGGCGATCTGCCCGGCCGCCACTGACAACCAGCGCTGCACCTGGGCCGCCCCCAGTGCTTCGGTAGGTAGCCAGGCGCCAGGCGCGCCATAACGCGTCGCCAGATACACCAGGATGGCGTTGGAGTCGGCCAGCGTGACGTCGCCGTCCTGGATCACCGGCACCTGGCCAAAGGCATTCAGCGCCAAAAATTCCGGCGTTTTTTGGGCCTTGACCAGCAGGTCCACATCAATCAGATCGAACGGCAGATCCAGCAGTGACAACATCAGCTGCACGCGGTGCGCGTGGCCCGAGATGGCATGGCGGTACAACTTGATCGGCTGCGCGGGGCGGGGGGACGTTGATATGGACATGTTGTTCCTAGGTGCAAAGTGGTGAAAGAAGCAGTGATTGTGTTTAATCCACTTCACAAGATAAATGACACCCCAGGCATTTAACTACTTCATATATCGGTTTAATATGACCGCATGGACAAACTCAAAGCCATGCACACCTTTGTGCAGATTGCTGACCAGGGCAGCCTGACCGCCGCCGCCCAAGCGATGGACGCGTCGCTGCCTGCCGTGGTGCGCAGCCTGGCCGCGTTCGAGGCAGAGCTGGGGGTGCGCCTATTCAACCGCACCACGCGGCGCATCTCGCTCACCGACGAGGGCCGCCGCCACCTGGACAGCTGCCGCCAGGTGCTGGCCACATTGCAGGAGGCCGAGGCGGCCCTGAAGGCCGAATCCAGCGAGCCCGCAGGCCACCTCACCATCACCGCGCCAGTGCAGTTTGGCCAGCTCCATGTGGCCCCGGCCGTCACCCGTTTTGTACAGCGCTATCCGCAGATGCGCTGCAGCGTGCTGCTGTACGACCGGGTGGTGAATTTGCTGGAAGAAGGCATAGACCTGGGCATACGCATAGGCCCGTTGGAGGACTCTTCTCTGGTGGCGCAAACCATAGGCCGTATCCGCCGCGTGGTGGTTGCCAGCCCCGGCTACCTGAAGCGCGTAGGGCTCCCCCGCCACCCCAAGGACCTGCTGCAGGCCAACTGCATACGTAACACCGGCAACAACCCCAGCTGGGGGCCCTTCATCGACAAGGGCCGGTCTTTCAGCATTGCCGTCAGCGGCAACCTGGAGTTCAACCAGATCGCGCCCGCGGTGCAAGCCTGCGTAGCAGGCCTGGGTTTGGGCATGTTTCTGTCTTACCAGGTGGCCCCCTATCTGGCGCAGAAGCAGCTGCAGGTGGTACTGGAAAGCTTCGAATCACCACCCCGTCCGCTGAGCGTGGTATACCCGCATGCACGCTTGCTGCCCACCCGAACGCGGGTACTGGTGGACTGGATGCGTGAGGAATTGAAAGGCTTTGCCAATCCAGCTGACCAAGGCGAGCGACGCTAGACCAGCGCGGCTGCTCCCAGCACGATGCCGTCCTCGTCGGCATACAACCAGTCGCCGGGCATGACCCACGCGCCTTGCACATGCACCGCCACATTGCTCTGGCCCTGGTTGCGCTTTTCGGTGGGCAGGGGCATGGACGCTAGTGCACGTATGCCTATCGGCAAGGCAGCCAGCTCGGCCACGTCCCGCACACAGCCGTCGATGACCACGCCAGCCCAGCCATTGCGATGGGCAGCCGCCCCCAGATTGCCGCCCAACAAGGCACGGCGCAAAGAGCCGCCGCCATCCACCACCAGCACCCGGCCCTCGCCGGGCATGTCCAGCGCAGCCTTGACCAGGGAGTTGTCTTCAAAGCATTGCACGGTCCACACCGGGCCGCTGAAGGTGCGCGTGCCGCCAAAGTCGCGGAACACCGGCGGCAATACACGGAAGGCGCCAGACACATCGTTCTTGTGCACATCGCACAGGTCACAGGTCGCAAACACAGTCGTCATGGAGGGCTCACTTTCTGGGCAGAAGGCTTGATGTTCTCACGCCGCGCGGGCAGCACCTGGGCGTTTTCGCGCGGAGCGTTCAACACGATCGAGGTCGAGGTGGTACTGAGCAGACAGAACTTGCTGACCACCGCATCCAGGTGCTGCACATCGATAACGGCGATCTCCAGCACCCAACTGTCTTCGCCGGTTACGTTGTAGGCATTCAGCACCTCCGGGGTCTGGCCAATCAGCTTCACCACCCGCGCGTACTCGGCCCGGGCCACGCGGATGATGGCGCGGATACCGTAGCCCAGCCGGGTCAGATCCACTTCGGCGCGGTAGCCCTTGATGACGCCACTGGTCTCCAGCTTGCGCACCCGCTCGGTCACCGCCGGCTGGCTCAGGTGTACGCGTCGCCCCAGCTCGGCCATGGTGATGCGCGCGTCGCGCTGCAGCTCCGCCAGGATACGATCGTCGCACGCGTCAAATTCAGAAACTTCGGTCAGCATAGTGCTCCAGCAAGAAAATTGAGGCCAATATCCGTTATTACCAAGAATATTGCATGGCGCAGACGGGTTTGACTGCCTAACATCATGGCATGCAAAACCCGCGCCACAACTCTACCCACAACCGCCTCGTGCTGCCCGCATTACTGGCTTGCTATTTCATCTGGGGCTCGACCTACCTCGCCATCCATATTGCCCTGCCCAGCTTTCCGCCGTTCTTCCAGATGGCGACCCGCTTTCTGGCGGCCGGCGGCCTGCTGATGGCATGGCTGTGCCTGCGCGGTCATGCCCGGCCCACACGCGCTGAATGGCGCAACGCCCTGCTGATTGGTATTCTGATGCTGGGCGGCGGCATGGGGCTGACAGCCCAGGCCTCGCTGCACATAGGCTCCGGCCTGATCGCCACCTTTATCGCCATCGTGCCCATGATGACCAGTGGCTGGGGCTTGTTGTTCGGGCAACGCCCGTCGCGGCTGGAACTGGCGGGCATGCTGACCGGACTGGTAGGCGTGTGCGTGCTGGTGCAGGGTGCCAGCTTTTCCGCGGCGCCCGTGGGTCTGCTGTGCATCATCGGCGCCACGCTGACCTGGTCGCTGGGCTCGGTACTGTCCACCACCCGCCTGCCCCTGACCAAGGGACCGATGGGCTTTGCCAGCCAGATGCTGTGCGGTGGGGCCGCCCTGCTGCTGGTATCTCTGGCGCTGGGCGAGCACATGGTATGGCCGCCCACGCTGGAAGCCAGCGCCGCCTGGCTGTACCTGGTGCTGGCCGGTTCGCTGGTGGCCTTCAGCGCCTATATGTACCTGCTGGCCCACGCCAGTTCTGCCGTGGCCACCAGCTATGCGTTCGTGAACCCCTTGATCGCGCTGTTTCTGGGTGTGGTGCTGGCCGGTGAAGTGGTCATGGCCAAGGAATGGCTGGCCTGCGGCATCATCCTTTTGGGGGT
This sequence comes from Rhodoferax sp. GW821-FHT10B06, assembly GCF_059415605.1. Classification (NCBI taxonomy): domain Bacteria; kingdom Pseudomonadati; phylum Pseudomonadota; class Betaproteobacteria; order Burkholderiales; family Comamonadaceae; genus Rhodoferax; species Rhodoferax sp. GW821-FHT10B06. The sequence goes on from NZ_JBWKNO010000009.1 coordinate 139,761, forward strand.
GGTTTTCATCCTCGTAGCGGGTCAAAAGTCGCCGAAACACTGAAAACGCATACCCCAGAGAGGCTTTACACGGAAAAACACGGGTCTTCAGAGCTAAAAATATGCGCTCCACCTAGGAAACCCGTTTTTTCTCCAGTAGCATCTCGGCCTACCGGTGGAGAAGCTGTTTTTCGCTGGTGAATATTCAACTCCAAGAAGGACCGTCCGTCATGGCAACTGCGAAAAAAACCCCGGCTAAAGCCACCGCTCCTGCAAAGAAAGCTGCACCAGCAGCCAAAGCCGCTCCGGCAAAAGTAGCCGCCAAGGCTGCGCCTGCCAAGAAGGCAGCTGCAGCCGCTCCTAAGCGCGCCGTCAACGCCGCTTTCATGAAGGCTCTGACCCCCAGCGCCGCTCTGGCTGCTGTGGTCGGTGCAGCACCGCTGCCACGTACCGAAGTGGTCAAGCAACTGTGGGTCTACATCAAGAAGCACAAACTGCAAAACGAAGCCAACAAGCGCAACATCAAGTCCGACGCCAAGCTCAAGGCTGTGTTCGGCAAGGACGAAGTCACGATGTTCGAAATGGCTGGCCTGATCGGCAAGCACCTGAAGTAATCGGCCCACGGCCATTACCAAAAGCCGCAGCGATGCGGCTTTTTTTGTTTCTGCCAGGGATGATGACTCTGGCAAGGATGTGGTGGTGCGGATCGGGATGGGCAAGAAGAGCAACACCCTAGACCCCCCGAGTCCATGCCGCCACAGACCGCAGGGAGTTATGCAGAGCATCCCTTGGTGTAACCTTTTCCGGCCTGGCCGGTATAAGAGCCACACAACACGAAGGCAACTATGAAACGCTGGCTCCTGAACAACCGTAGCTTCCTGGCATTTGTACTGTGCTTGGGCCTGTTCCGTACGGTCATGGCCGACTGGAACCCCATCCCCTCGGGCTCCATGCGCCCTACCTTGCTGGAAGGCGATGTGGTGCTGGTCAACCGCCTGGCCTACGACCTGAAGCTGCCGCTGAGCGATATCAGCCTGACCCCTACCGGCCAACCGCAGCGCTTCGACGTAGTGACCTTCAGCTCACCGACGGATGGCGTGCGTCTGATCAAACGCATCGTCGGCCTGCCCGGCGACGTGGTGGAGATGCGCGACGAAGTGCTCTACATCAACGGTGTGGCAGCCAGCTACGACCCGCTGCGCTCCAGCGAAGCCCTGAACGGGGTATCCCACAGGCTGCAACTGCTGCCCCAAACTCCCGCCCTGCGCAGTTTCGGTCCGGTCACCGTGCCTCCCGACCAGTACTTCATGCTGGGTGACAACCGCGACAACAGCGCCGACTCGCGCTACATCGGCCCGGTGCCGCGCAAGCTGCTGATCGGCCGAGCCCACCACATCCTGGTGTCGGCCAATATCCTGGACCATTGGCAGCCCCGCCTGGACCGCATCGCCCACGCCGTGCAGTAATCTGCGCCAGCAATCTTGCCCTTGCCCTCCGCTTTGTTGCAACGCATTGCCGCCGGCGATACGCAGGCCTTTGCCGAACTGGTGGATATGCACCAAGGCCCGCTGTTCGGCTTTCTGGGCCGCATGGGCTGCCAGCAGGCACAGGCGGAAGACCTGGCGCAAGAAACCTTCTTGCGCGCCTGGACGCAGCTGCCCCGCTACCAGCCCGATCGCGCCCAGTTCAATACCTGGTTGTTCACGATAGCCCGCAACCTGGCCTGCAACGCACTGCAGAGTGCAGCGTACCGGCAAGAAGCCAGCGGCGAGGCCCTGCCCGAAATCGCCTGCCCCCAGCCCGGCCCCGAACACACACTGGACCAGCTGCAGCAAAGCGCCCGCCTGCAGGCCGCACTGCGCCAGTTGCCCCTGGCCGACCGCAGCGCGCTGGCCCTGGTGTATGTGCAGGACCTGGCCCTGGCCGATGTGGCCCGCATAGAAGGCGACAGCCTGGCCGCCATCAAAACCCGCCTGCACCGGGCCAAACAACGGCTGCGCGCCTTGCTGGCCACTGACACGGAGAAGCCCCATGACTCATCCCATGACTCATCCCATGACTCATCCCAGGACCGATCCCATGACTGATACCGATCTGGACACCCTGCTGCAGCGCGAATTGCTGCAGCCACCGCCCGACTTTGCACAGCGCGTGCTGCGGCAACTGCCACGCCAGACCATGCCTGTGGCAGCACCAAAGCAGTACAAGCAGCCCACGCCATGGTCGCGCCTGCGCTGGCTGCTGGCTGCTACCGGCCTGCTGGGCGGTGGTGTGCTGGGTCTGAGCCAGGCCGGCGGCTTTGTCTTTGGCCTGTGGCTCGGTGCCGCAGCCTTGTAGAACTGTTTGAAGGAGCCCCCATGCCCTCTATCTCCATCACCCCACGCCGCCCACTGGTGGCGGCTCTGGCCTCGCTGGTGTTACCCGGCTTTGGCCAGCTCTACAACGGCGCATTGAACCGTGGCATCTGGCAGTTCCTGGTATTTGCGCTGCTATGCATTCCCGGCGTGGCGCTGGTCGCGCTCTACCTGCCAAGCAGGCTGATGCTGCCCACGCTGCTGCTGGGCTTGGGCCTGACCCTGGCCGTGTGGGCCTACAGCGTGTGGGATGCCTGGCGCGGCGCGCGGCGCCACCCCGGCGGCCCGGCCCTGGCCTGGCAGCAAAGCGGGGTGTATGCGCTGGTGTTCGTGCTATGCGATTTACTGGCCCTGCCCCTGCTCAGCCTATACGTGCGCCAGCACCAGGTGGAGCCCTTCTACATTCCATCCGGCAGCATGGAGCCGAGCGTGCGCAGAGGCGACCTGATCTGGGCCGACAAGCGCTACAACTGCCCCGGCTGCCAGCAGGGCGTGCACCGTGGCGACATCGCCGTATTTGCCTACCCCAATGACCGCAGCGTGCGCTACATCAAGCGCGTGATCGGCCTGCCCGGCGACCACATCCAGATCGACGGCCAGCAGATCTGGGTCAACGGCCAGGCCTTGCGGCGTGACCCACCTGCGCCCGGCAGCACCACGGTGACCGAATCCATAGGCACGCGCCAATGGCAAGTGCAGTGGCAGGCTCCCCCTGCCCTGTCCGCCCCCGCCACGCCCAACCCGGACCTGAACCGTGCCCCACATAGCCCGCAGACCAGCGCCGATCTCACCGTGCCCGACGGCCAGGTCTTTGTGCTCGGCGACAACCGGCTGGCCAGCACCGATTCCCGCAGCTTTGGAACCGTGCCCATGCAGGACATTCTGGGTCGAGCCCGGCAGGTATGGTTCTCCATGGACAGCCAGGGCGTGCGCTGGGAGCGCCTGGGCCAGGTTCTGGACCAAGCATCAAAATAGCCTTCAGCTCAGGTATCTTCTGCGCAAGCAGCTACCAATTCAATAGCAAACCATCAAATCAGGTTGCGCATGGCCTGGGCGGTTTCGCGCAGCACCGGCAGCACCCGGGCCACGGCATCCGCGCCCGACTCATGGCCCATGGGCATGGTGACGCTGAGGGCGCCCACGGCATCGCCGTTGCGGTCGCGCAGCGCCACGGCGATGCCGCGGTATTTCAGCTCCAACTGCTGCTCCGACAAGGCCCAGCCCTGCTGGCGTATTTGCGCCAAGGTGGTCAGCAGCTTGTCCTTGTCGATGATGGTGTGGGTGGTGTAGGTCTTCAACTCATGGCCGGCCAGCCACTCCTCCAGTTGCGCGGGCGTGCGCAGAGCCAGCATCTGCATGCCGGCGGCGGTGACCTCGGCCTGCACCCGGCCGCCCAGCACATAGCCGGTGTTCATGGCCCGGGTGGGGCCGTTGCGGGCGATGTAGACGATGTCGTCGCCATCCAGCACGCTGAGGTAGGCCACCTCCATGGTGCCAGCCGTGATGCGCTGCAAAAAAGGCTGCACGATGCGCGGCAGGCGGGCCGACTCCAGATAACTTTGCCCCAGCCGCAGCACCCGTGGTGTCAGCCAGAACAGCTTGCCATCGGTCGCCAGATAACCCAGATGCGACAGCGTCAGCAGATAGCGGCGCGCTGCAGTGCGTGTCAGCCCGCAGCGCTGCCCTACCTGGGTGGCGGTCATGCGCGGATGGGCGTCGTCAAACGACTCCATCAGGCCCAGCCCCTTGTCCAGGCCGGCGATCCAGTCTCGGCGGGCCAGTGGGGTCGACTTGTCAGTTTCTGTTGCCATGTGTTAACCCTAGTTACGTTTAATTATCGCACTCATGTGTTCATTAATCGCGCATTTAAGTCCTGCAAGAATTCCGTTGCCCCAGTGACTACCCTACATTCCACCCCCATCAACGCCCCATTCATGCCCACCCCGATCTGACCATGCCCAACGCCGATATCCGCACCGCCATGCCGACGATCAACGGCCATACCGATGTGTATTTCATCGTCGGGGATCCGGTGCAGCAGGTGCAGGCGCCCACCACCTTCAACCGCATCTTCAACCTGCTGGGCATCAACGCGGTACTGGTGCCGGTGCACATTGCGCCGGCGGACCTGCAGGGTTTTGTCAGTTCCGCCTTCAAGGCACCGAACATCAAAGGTGTGTGGGTCACCATTCCGCACAAGGCGCCCATGCTGTCCTTGCTGGACAGTTGCAGCGACCTGGCCACCATGGCCGGTGCCGTGAACGCAGTGCGCCGCAATGCAGATGGCCGGCTGGAAGGCGGGCTGTTCGACGGTGAAGGTTTTGTAGCCAGTCTGGACTATTTCCAGATCCGCTACCAGGCCAGCCGAGTGCTGATTCTGGGTGCGGGTGGCGCGGCGGCGGCCATTGCCGCATCGCTCGCCCTGGCCGGAGCCTCGGCCCCGGCAAAAATTGCTTTTTTCGACCCCGCTCCGGGCCGCGCAGCCAGTGCCGCACAGCGCATGGCGGCCATGTCACCGGTGCCCTTGGTGGCGGCGGCCAACAACGACCCTGCGGGCTACGACCTGGTGATCAACGCCACGCCGCTGGGCATGCAGGCCAGCGACCCGCTGCCCTTCGATGTGCGCCGCATGGGGCCGCAAGCGGCACTGGTGGACATCCTGATGAAGAACCAGCCCACGCCGGCCGTGCGTGCCGTGCGCGCCCGCGGCCTGGTGGCCGAACCCGGCTTTGAAATGCTGATCCAGCAAACCCATCGCTATCTGGACTTCTTCGGCTTTCATGCTGCAGCGCAACACGTACGCCAGGATGCAAATTTTTTGCGCGAACTTATCTACCCAAGCGAGTTGCTGGACGAAATTCGCCGCTAAATTACCGTAAGCTTTCAGTCCAACCCTTTCCCGAAACCACACTCCAGGAGATAGTGCATGCAATCCCAGTTCCAAAAACGATTCGCTCTTAAATTCATAGCAGCCTGCGCCATTGCAGCAAGCGCAGGCGGCGCATTCGCGCAAGCAACCATCAAGCTTGCCAATATCGTCGAGCTGTCCGGTGGCGGTGCCACAGCAGGCACCAACTTCAAGAACGGCGTGGAACTGGCCGTCAAGGAAATCAATGCCGATGGCGGCGTGCTGGGCAAGAAGTTCGAAACCATCACCACCGACACGCAAAGCAACCCCGGCGTGGCCAAGGGCCTGACCCAAAAAGCCATCGACAACGATGTGTTCGCCATCTTTGGCCCGGTGTTCTCCGGCTCCATCATGGTGAGCATGGCCGAAAGCCGTAAGGCCGAGGTGCCGAACTTCACCGGTGGTGAAGCGGCCTCCATCACCAAGCAGGGCAACCCCTACGTCTTCCGCACCAGCTTCACCCAAGAAACCGCCATGCCCAAGGTGGCGCGCTACATCAACCAAACCGTCAAGGCCAAAACCCTGGCGGTGATCTACGTAAACAACGACTTCGGCAAGGGCGGCCTGGACTCCATCAAAAAAGCCCTGGCCGGCACCGACACCAAGATCGTTGCAGAAATCTCGTCTGACAGCGGCCAGGTGGACTTCACCGCCCCCGTGCTGAAGGCCAAGCAGGCCGACCCAGATGCGCTGTTCGTCTACACCAACGAAGAAGAATCCGCCCGTGCCCTGCGCGAGCTGAAGAAGCAAGGCTGGAGCAAGCCCATCATCGGCGAAACCACCCTGACCGGCCAAAAAGTGATCGACCTGGCAGGTGAATCCGCCAACGGCGCCATCGCCCACGTGGGCCTGACCGTGGATGCGCCCATCCCGTCGATCCGCGCCTTCAGCGCCAAGTTCGAAAAGGCCTACGGCTATGTGTCGGACCATAACGGCATGAAGGGCTATAGCGGTGTGTATGTGTTGAAGGCCGCGATTGAAAAGGTCGGCAAGCTGGACCGCAAGGCCGTGGCTGCCGCGCTGCACGGCCTGAAGGTCACCACCGACAAATACCCAGGCGTGCTGATGAACGTGGAGCTCGACCAGAACGGTGACCTGGACCGCGAAAGCTTCATCGTCCAGGTGAAGAACAACAAGCAAGACGTGATCGCCATCGTGCCACCGCTGAACGCCTCCAACGTCAACGTCAAGACCAAGAAGTAAACGCCCGGCGGACACCCGCGCCAACCCTCTCCCCTGCGCGGGAGAGGGCATCACAAAGTGCCCCACCCATTGCCGTGGGTGCGTACAACACCTCCAGGAGCCCCTCCCGTGACCGACTTCCTCCAACTCTTCTTCAGTGGCCTGGCCACCGGAGGCATCTATGCGCTGGCCGCACTCGGCTTCACGCTGCTGTGGCAAGCCGCCGGCACCATCAACTTCGCCCAGGGCGAGTTCGTCATGCTGCCCGCCTTCATGATGCTGGCCTTCATCAACATGGGAGCGCCATTCCTGGTCAGCTTTCTGCTCACCTGCATACTGGCCACCGCCGTCCTCGGCTGGGCCTTCAAACGCGGCATCGTGGACCCGCTGTTCAAGTTCGGCATGATGCCCATCGTGGTGGCCACCATCGGCTTGTCGATTGCCATGCGCAACGGCATGCGTGCCGGCTACAGTGCCGAAGCCCACCCCTTCCCCAGCCTGTTTGCCGACAAGCTGTTCAACATCGCCGGCGTCACCATCACCATGGCCGACGTAGGCACCCTGGTGCTGGCCCTGCTGCTGGTGTTCGGCACCCAAGCCTTTCTGAATAAGACCATCACCGGCCGCGCCATGCAGGCCGTGGCGCAGAACACCGAGAGCGCCAGCGTGCTGGGCATCAATGTGCCGCGCATGATCTTCTACACATTCGCCATCAACGCCATCCTGGCCTGCGCCGCCGCCGTGCTGATCACGCCGACCTACCTGGCCAAGTTCGACATGGGTGAAAGCCTGGGCAACAAGGCCTTCTTCGCGGCCATCATCGGCGGCTTCAACAACTCGCGCGGTGCACTGCTGGGCGGGCTGATCGTCGGCGTCTGCGAAAACCTGGCTGCTGCCTATATCTCGCCGGCCTACAAGGACGCCGTGGCGCTGGTGATTTTCATGGTGGTGATCCTGTTCAAACCCCAAGGCCTGCTGGGCAAAAAAGAAGAACGCAAGGTCTGATCATGAAAAAGAGCACTCTCATTTCCATAGCAGTCGCCGCAGTATTTCTGTGCGTTACGCCGCAATTTCTTAAAAACTACGGAATCTACCTGCTGACCACCTGGCTGATCTTCGTGGTCGCCACCATGGGCTTGAACCTGACCGTGGGTTACGCCGGCCAGAAATCTCTGGGCCACGCCGCCTTCTTCGGCATTGGCGCCTACACCATGGCCCTGCTGCTCAAGGCGGGCTTCAGCTGGTGGCTGGGCATTCCGGCTGCGGCACTGCTGTGCTTTGCAGTAGGCCTGGTGCTGGGCTTCCCGGCACTGCGCGTGCAGACCATCTACCTGGCGTTTGCCACCCTGGGCTTCAACACCGCCGTCTGGCTGGTGATGCGCAACGAGGAATGGCTGACCGGCGGCACCTTCGGTATCAACGATATCGCCCGCCCCGCATTTGCCAACGCCAACCTGAACTATTACTACCTGGTACTGGCCTTTGCCGTGGTGCTGGCACTGCTGCTGTGGGGCCTGCTGCGCTCACCTTGGGGCAAAGCCTTCACAGCGCTGCGCGACAACCCGATCCGTGCGGAAAGCCTGGGCATCAACATCCGCAGCTACACCCTGCTGTCCTTCGCCATCGGCGCGGCCTACGCAGGCATTGCCGGCGCACTGTTCGCCTCGCTGGTGCAGTTCATCGAACCCGCCCCGTTCGCCGTAGGCGCATCGATCATGATGTACCTGATGGTGGTGGTCGGCGGCCCCGGCTACTTCCTCGGCCCCATCGTTGGCGCCGCCGTCGGCGTGGTCGTGCCAGAGTGGCTGCGTGACGTGCCCGGCGTGTCCGACTGGTACCTGCCGCTATTCGGCGCCGCCGTGGTGGTGCTGATGGTTTGGCTGCCCGACGGGCTGCTGAGCCTGCCTGACCGCCTAAAGGCCAAGAAACAATCCAAAGAAGCCAGCGCCGCACGTGCTGCCGCAGGAGCCAAACCATGAGCCAGTCCCTGTTAAAAGTCACCGACCTGAAGAAGGCCTACGGAGCCATTCAGGCCGTAGGCGGCGTCAGCTTCGAAGTCCAGCCCGGTGAAATCTTCGGCGTCATCGGCCCCAATGGTTCGGGCAAGACCACGCTGTTCAACAGCATGCTGGGCCAGATCACGCCAGACACCGGCAAGATCGAACTCAACGGCGAAGACGTGACCCATTGCGGCCCGCTGGAGCTGAACCGTAAGGGCGTGGGCCGCACCTTCCAGACGCTGCAGGTGTTTGGCAAGATGAGCGTGCGCGACAACCTGATTGTGGCGGCCCAAGAGCACCACGGCAGCATGTTCAGCCGAATGTTCGCGCCCGGTGACTCGGGCCTGGGCGGCAAGGCCGATGCCTTGATCAAGCGCTTCCGCATTGAGCACGTAGCCGACAAAAAGGCCGGCGAACTCAGCTACGGCCAGCAAAAGCTGGTCGACATCGCCATGGCCTTCATGAGCGAGCCCGACCTGGTGCTGCTGGACGAACCCTGCGCCGGCGTGAACCCCAGCCTGGTGGGTGGCATCTCCACGCTGCTGAAAGACCTGAACCGCAACCCTGCCAGCGGCAAGAAGAGCAGCTTCGTGGTTATCGAACACAACATGGACTTCGTGATGGACCTGTGCCACCGCATCATGGTGATGGTCGAAGGCAAGGTCATGGCCATCGGCACGCCGGCGGAAATCCGTGGCAACAAGCAAGTCCTTGACGCATATTTAGGAGCATAAGCATGCCCAACGAAACACAACTGAACGCCGCCGCGCCGGGCCGCCCCAAGCAAGGCGCGGCCCCCTCGGGAGGCAGCGCAGCACACGCAGTGGCAAGCGTGGGGGCAACATCAGATACCTGCATTGAATTCGACGACGTGGTGGCCGGGTACAAGGACTTCATGATCCTGAACAACCTGAGCTTCAAGGCCAAGACCGGCTCCATCACCATGCTGCTGGGCCCCAATGGCGCCGGCAAGTCCACGGTGCTGAAGACCTTGTTCGGCCTGCTCAAGCCCCGCCAGGGCACGATCAAGCTGCACGGCGAAAGCATTGGCGGCGCCACGCAAAAGGAACTGCTGGCCAAGGGCATCGCCTTTGTGCCACAGGGGCGCAACCTGTTCGGCCAACTAACCGTGTGGCAAAACCTGGAGCTGGGTGGCATCACCATCGGCAAGGAGCTGACGCACGCGCGCATCCCCGAGGTGCTGGAGTTCTTCCCCCGGGTCAAGCAGCGCATGAACAGCATGGCCTCGGCCCTGTCGGGCGGCGAGCAGAAGCAGCTGGAGATCGGCCGCGCCCTGCTGCTGCGCCCCAAGGTGATCCTGATCGACGAGCCCAGCATCGGCCTGAGCCCCATGGTGGTGGGCGATGTGTTCAAGCTGCTGCGCAAGCTGGCCGACCAGGGCACGACCGTGCTGATGGTGGAACAAAACGTGAAAAGCGCGCTCAAAATTTCGGACGAAGCCATCGCACTCGAATCCGGCCGCCTGGTGCTGCAGAAGCCGGCATCCGAATTGCTTGCCGATCCGAATATTGAACGACTATTCTTGGGTGGGGCGCACGCAGCGCCTGCGCCAGCCGCTATTTAATTAGGAGCAACCTAGCTATGAGTGACTTACTCGTCAACGACAGCCGCGAGCCGCTGCAGGCCTCTTTCAGTGACGCAGCCAACCCCCTGGGGCTGGACGGAATCGAGTTCGTCGAATACTCCACGCCCAAGCCCCAGGCCCTGGGTCAGGTGCTGGAAATGATGGGCTTCAAGCCCGTGGCGCGGCACCGCTCGCGCGAGATCCAGCTGTACCGCCAGGGCGGGCTGAACATCGTGGTCAACGGCCACCCCAGTGATGCCCAGGGCGCCGGCCATGGCAGCGAATCGCCCACTATCTCGGCGGTGGCCCTGCGCGTGCGCGATGCCCGTGCCGCCTACCATTATGTGCTGGAGCGCGGCGCCTGGGAGGTACCCACCCACGCCGAGGTGATGGAGCTGAACATCCCCGCCATCCACGGCGCGGGTGGCAGCCGCATCTACTTTGTGGACCGCTACAACGAGTTCTCCATCTACGACGTGGACTTCATCCCAATCCCTTCGGTAGACCAACACCCCGAGGCCACCGCCGGCCTGCACTTCTTCGGCGTGGTGCAGTACATCGGTCCAGAGCGCAGCTACGACTGGATCGAGTTCTACAACGCGCTGTTTGGCCTGGAGCTGATCCCCGACGAGCAACGCTTCGGCATCATGCCCAAGGGCAAGCTGCTGCGCAGCCCCGCGCTGTCCGAAGGCAGCAGCTTCATGCTGCAGCTGATCGAGCCCGAGGTGAACGTAATCGACGTGGACGAACGCCTGCAGCGCATCGGCCTGGGCGTGCCCGACGTGCTGGCCGCCGTGGCCGCACTGCGCAAGCTGGGTGTGGAGTTTGTGGAAACCCAGGCCGCCCACACCGAAAGCCGTGGCGCCATCACCAAGACCTATCTGGGTTCCGTGGTGTTTGAACTGGTCCACAGCGAGAAAGCAGCATGAAAGCCCACGCCATCCAAGGCTTCGGCATGGACACCATCACCCTGGCCGGGCCTTTGCGCGCCAAGCTCAAGGCCATGGTGGATGCCGGCTTCACGCAAGTGATGCTGAAGGCCAATGACATTGTCGGCCACCCCGACGGAATGGAAGCCGCGGTGGCCGAAGTCAAGGCCAGCGGCCTGCGCGGCACCGGCTTCCAGGTGCTGCGTGACTTCGAGGGCCTGAGTGGCCACCTGCACGACTACAAGATCGACATCGCCAAGGCCATGCTGCAGATGTGCGCCGCGCTGGACTGCAAGGTGCTGCTGGCCTGCTCGTCCACCTCGGCCCACGCCACACAGGATCTGGACCACATCGCCAAAGACCTGCGCAAGCTTGCCATGCTGGCCGTACCCTACGGCATACGCATCGCATTCGAAGGCCTGTCCTGGGGACGCACCATCAACGAGTTCACCACCGCCTGGGACGTGGTCTGCCGCGCCGACTGTCCCAACCTGGGCATAGGCATAGACTCGTACCACATCCTCGCCGCCAAGACGCCACTGGACGAGATCGACTACCTGGACCCTTCCAAGATCTTCCTGGTGCAGCTGGCCGACTTCATGTGGCAAGAGACCCGCACCTTTGAAGAACGCATGACCACCGCCCGCACCTTCCGCGTGTTCCCCGGCGAGGGCGTGCACAGCGAACAGCTGGTGGACCTGGTGCTGCGCCTGGACAAGCTCGGCTACCGCGGCGACTACAGCTTCGAAGTCTTCAACGACGACTACGTCAACATGCCCCTGCCCATGGTGGCGGCCCGCGCCCGTAAGAGCGCACTGTGGCTGAGCGAAGACGTGCTGCGCCGCTCCACGCCGCTGCCCAACGACATGCGGCTGAAGCAGCGCAACTGAGACCTTCAAAACTTAGGTACAAAACAGCGGCTGGCGCAGATAGCATCTACGCCAGCCGCTTCTTTTTGTATAGCAGAACTTACCCATATACTGCGCACGCTCTGCATCCCCCAACTCCCATGCCCACACCCGCCATCACCTCGCTGCGCAGCCACGCCACCCGCCACCTCACCCCTTGCGGCGACGGCCACACTGTCTGGCACCAATGGGGTCCGTCCGATGGCGGCCAACGCCCGCTGCTGCTCTTGCACGGCGGCAGCGGCAGCTGGACGCACTGGGTGCGCAATCTGCAGGCATTGGTAGATATGGGCCGCCAGGTTTGGGTGCCGGACCTGCCCGGCTTTGGCGACTCTGCCCTGCCCCCGGACGGCATGGACGCCGACGTGATCGCCGCACCGCTGGAAGCCGGCCTGCAGCTGCTGCTGGGCGCGCAGCCGGTGGACGTGGTGGGCTTTTCATTCGGCGGCATGGTGGGCAGTTTTCTGGCCGCCGACTACCCGGCGCGGGTGGCACGCCTGGTGGTGGTGGGCGCCGTCGGCCTGGGCCTGGTTCCGCGCAATACCGTCAAGCTCAAGGGCTGGCGGCATCTACAGGCCGAGGACGCGCGCGACGCCATCCACCGCTTCAACCTGGCCGCACTCATGCTGCACCAGCCAGAGGCCATAGACGCCGACACGCTGGCCCTGCACAAGGCCAATGTACAGCGCGACCGCCTGCCCGCGCGCCGGCTGTCCAACACCGATGTGCTGAAGCAAAACCTGCTGCGCGTGGCATGCCCCGTGTCGGCCATCTATGGCCGCGAGGATGCGCTGTACGTAGGCCACCCGGACTTGCTGCAAGCCAGCTTGCAAGCCCTGCCGCACTTTCAGCAATTCGCGTGGATAGACCAGGCCGGGCACTGGGTGCAGTACGAACGCGCCGAGGCCTTCAACACCGCCCTGCTGCAGCTGCTGCCTCCTATACTGGGGGAATGAACGAACCCGTACATTCGCCCAGCAAGGCCAAGGATGCACGCCCCCCGTCGCGCACCAACAACCCAGACCGCACGCGCGAAAACATCATCGAGGTCGCCACCCGCGAGTTCTCCGAAAAAGGCCTGGCCGGCGCCCGCGTGGACGTGATCGCCGACACCACGCACACCAGCAAGCGCATGATCTACTACTACTTCGGTAGCAAGGAAGGCCTGTACATCGCCGTGCTGGAGGCCGCCTACAGCCGCATCCGGCAGATAGAGTCCGAGCTGCACCTGGAAGACCTGGAGCCCGAGTTAGCCCTACGTACCCTGGTGGCCTTCAGCGTGGACTACCACTACGCCAACCCCGCGTTCGTACGCCTGGTGATGAGCGAAAACATGCAGCGCGGCGAATTCCTGGCGCAAAGCACCAGCATCCAGCAGCGCAACGAGCCCGCCATCGAAGCCATCACCGCCGTTTACCAGCGCGGTGTGGCGGCCGGCGTATTCCGCAGTGGCCTGGACCCGGTGGACCTGCACATGTCGATCAGCGGTCTGAGCTTTTTCAACGTGGCCAACAGCCACACTTTTGCACTGATCTTCCAGCACACGCTGGACAGCCCCCAGGCCATCGCCCAGCGGCGCAACAGCATCGTCGAAATGGTGCTGCGCTACGTGCAGACATAAGCCATAAGCCCCCCGCACGCGCGGCAACAGGAGCTAGCCCACCGCTTTGATCAAGCCGTCACGCCCGGCCTGGACCAGCATGGAAGCCACCGCACAGGAGGCCAGCCGGGCCGATTCAGAATCCGCCCGGCTGGTCAGGATGATGGGCACCTTGGCCCCCAGGACAATGCCTGCGGCATAGGCCCCGGCCAGGAAGGTCAGGCTTTTGGCCAGCATATTGCCGGCATCCAGGTCCGGCACGATCAACACGTCGGCCTGGCCGGCCACGGGCGAGCTAATGCCCTTGATGCGCGCGGCGTCCATGTCAATCGCGTTGTCCATCGCCAGGGGGCCGTCCAGCTGTGCACCGGTGATCTGGCCCCGCTCGGCCATCTTGCACAGGGCCGCCGCGTCGATGGTGGAGGGTACTTTGGAGCTGACCGTTTCCATCGCCGACAGCACGGCCACGCGCACCGGCGAGACATGCAGCGCATGGGCCAGGTCAATGGCGTTTTGCACGATGTCCACTTTCTCGTCCAGACCCGGCGCGATGTTGATGGCCGCATCCGAAATGATCAGAGGCCGCGGATGTCCGGGCACGTCCATCACAAAACAATGGCTGATGCGGCGGGACGTGCGCAGCCCCCCTTCATGCTTGACGACGGCTGCCATCAACTCGTCGGTATGCAGACTGCCCTTCATCAGCGCGTCCACCTCGCCACGCAGAGCCATTGCCACCGCCAATTCGGCCGCCGCATGGCTGTGGGGTGCGTCCACCATGTACAAGCCGCTCAGGTCCAGATGCGCCTGCTGCGCAATCGCCTCCAGCTTGGCGCGCGGCCCCACCAGCAGCGGTGTGATCAAACCCAGCCGGGTCGACTCCAGCACTGCCTGCAAAGACACATCGTTGGCTGGGTGCACCACGGCCACCCGCAGCGGTGGCCACTGCCGGGCAGCGGCGATCAGCCTGTCGTAGTGGGGATGGGAACTGGCGATGGTGGTTGGGACGGAATCAGGCATGGGCATAATTGAAATGGGAAACAAGGAACGCACAAGCATGGGCGGGCCAACCATCGTACCGCCATACACCCACCCCTTAGTGAGACACACATCCCATGCCGCTCACAACCCACAGCGATCTGATAGCGGTAGCCAACGCTGGCTCCTCCAGCCTGAAGTTTTCACTGTATGAATGGCATGCCGGGAATGCGCTCACGCTACTGATGCGCGGCCTGGTCGAAGGGCTGGGCACAGCCCCGCACTTCGTCGCCAAAAGCCCCAGCGGCAACATCCTGGGCGAACGCGTACTGGCCCCCGATGCAGCATTGGGCCATGACGCCGCGCTGCACCACGTGATCGAGTTCGTACGCGGGCTGGTGCCAGACATCCAACTACGCGGCATCGGCCACCGGGTGGTACACGGCGGCCTGACGCACACGCAACCCGTGCAGGTCACGCGGGCCGTACTGGAAGATTTGCAAGCCCTGTCGCCCCTGGCGCCGCTGCACCAGCCGCACAATCTTTCGCCGATACGCCTAGCCTTTGATGCGCTACCGGGTGTGCCGCAAGTCGCCTGCTTTGACACCGCATTCCACCGTGCCCATGCCGAAGTCGCGCAGATGTACGCCCTGCCCTATGCCCTGCATGAGTCCGGCGTGCGCCGCTACGGCTTCCATGGCCTGTCCTATGAATATATTGCCTCGCGCCTGCCCCTGGTAGCGCCAGAGCTTGCGCAGGGCAAGGTCATTGCGCTGCACCTTGGCAATGGCGCCAGCCTGTGTGCGCTGCAGGGCGGGCACAGCGTGGACAGCACCATGGGCTTCACCGCGCTGGACGGCCTGCCCATGGGTACCCGCTGCGGCGCGGTGGACCCGGGCGTGCTGCTCTACCTGCTGCAAGCCAAGGGCATGGACGCCGCGGCGGTGGAGTCCATGCTCTACCGGGAATCGGGCCTACTGGGTGTGTCGGGCATCTCCAGCGACATGCGCGTACTGCTGGCCAGCGACGCGCCCCGCGCACAACTAGCGGTGGATCTGTTCGTGTACCGCATCCTGCGCGAAATTGGCTCGCTGGCCGCCGCACTGGGCGGCGTGGATGGCATCGTATTCACCGGTGGCATAGGCGAGAACGCGGCCGAGATACGGCGCCGTGTCGTCGACGGCCTGGCCTGGCTGGGCTTCAGCCTGGACAGCCGGGCCAATGCCGCTGGCGGGCCCTGCATTTCTGCTGCGGGCAGCGCCCGCTCGGCCTGGGTCATCCCCACCGACGAGGAATGGATGATTGCAAGCCATACCGTCCAGCTGCTGAGTGCGCGCCCGGCGGAAATCTCCGCCTGAGTCCATCTTCAAACGACAAGCCTTTTAGGCCTCTGGCGCAGGATTTACCTGCACGAGCAGCTATTAATTCAGTAGCATAGAGCTCAGCCGCAGATCAGCGCCCAACCATGTTGCCGGGCACCACCCATTGGTCGAACTGCTCGCCCGTCACATGGCCGGACGCCACGGCCGCCTCGCGCAGGCTGCTGCCCTCCTTGTGCGCCTTCTTGGCGATGAAGGCGGCCTTGTCATAGCCAATGTGGGTGTTCAGCGCTGTCACCAGCATCAGCGAGCTGTTCACCAGCGCGGTGATGCGCTCGCGGTTTGGCTCTATGCCCACGGCACAGTGGTCGTTGAAGCTGACCATGCCGTCGGCCAGCAGGCGCACGCTCTGCAAGAAGTTGTGCGCCACCATCGGGCGGAACACGTTCAGCTCGAAGTTGCCCGACGCACCGCCGAAATTGATCGCCACGTCGTTGCCAAACACCTGGGCCGCCAGCATGGTCACGGCCTCGCTCTGCGTGGGGTTGACCTTGCCCGGCATGATGCTGGAGCCAGGTTCGTTCTCAGGGATGCTCAATTCGCCGATGCCGCTGCGCGGGCCGCTGGCCAGCCAGCGTACATCGTTGGCGATCTTCACCAGGCTGGCAGCCAGGGTCTTCAACGCGCCATGGGCGTGCACCAGCGCGTCGCAGCTGGCCAAGGCTTCGAACTTGTTGGGCGCCGTCACAAACGGCAGGCCGGTCAGGCGCGCCAGCTCGGCCGCCGCCTGCTCGGCATAGCCCTTGGGCGCGTTCAGCCCGGTGCCCACCGCCGTGCCGCCCAGCGCCAGTTCACACAGGTGCGGCAAGGCGGCCTGTACATGGCGCGCGCCATGTTCCAGCTGGGCCACGTAGCCCGAGAATTCCTGGCCCAGGGTCAGCGGCGTGGCGTCCTGCAAATGGGTGCGGCCAATTTTGACGATGTCAGCAAAGTCGGCGGACTTCTTGGCCAGCGTGACGCGCAGCTTTTCAATCGCGGGCAGCAGCTTATGGGTCAATGCATCCACCGCCGCCACGTGCATGGCGGTAGGGAACACGTCGTTACTGGACTGGCTGCGGTTCACGTCGTCGTTCGGGTGCACCAGCCGGCCCTCGCCACGCTCGCCGCCCAGCAGCTCGCTGGCGCGGTTCGCCAGCACCTCGTTGACGTTCATATTGGTCTGCGTGCCCGAGCCGGTCTGCCAGACCACCAGCGGGAATTCGTGCGGGTGCTTACCGGCAATCACCTCGTCAGCCGCGGCCACGATGGCCTGGGTTTTCTTCTCGTCCTGCAGGCCCAGCGCGTGGTTGACCACGGCCGACGCGCGCTTCACCTGGGCCAGCGCGCGGATGATTTCGCGCGGCTGTTGCTCGCCTGAGATGTCGAAGTTCTGCAGCGAGCGCTGCGTCTGCGCGCCCCACAGTTTGTCGGCCGGCACGTCAATCGGGCCAAAGGTATCGCGTTCGGAACGGGTGGTCATAGCGGCCTATCAGAGCGTTAAATCGAAAGATGATAGTAATTCTCAATTTCCACCGGATTCGTAAGGCCAGAAGTCTTCGCTGGGCCGTGGGTCAATACGCTCTTGCTTCACGGCGGTACTTGAGCACCTCCCGCACCTTGGTCATATTTTTCAAACTGCTCTGCACATGCATGCGAGCCGCCTGTGCCGCAGCCACGGGATCTCTGGCAAACAGAGCCTGGGCGATGGCCTTGTGCTCCTCCAAACCGGAGTCGTCTATATCGGTCCAGAGTACCTCCAGCAGCAACGCCAATTGGAGTTTCTCGTAGATCTGGTTGGTCATCGCAATCAACGCTTCGTTGCGGGTCATCTGCACGATGACTTTATGGATTAACAAGCCCAGCTCTAGATACCTGGCTGCGTCTGCAGGGCTGTTCACCGCAGGCGTTTTCAAGGCATCCATCTCTGTCACGATGTCACGTACACGTTGAAAATCTTCCTCGGTAGCCGTAACACAAGCGGTCTCAATGGCCAAGACGTCAAGGGCTCCACGCACAGCAAGCATGTCCCCAACCGAATCCAGGTTCACATCCGCCACGCTGTAACCAACATTGCGCTGCCCCACCACCAGACCTTCTTTCTCCAGTTTCATCAAGGCCTCACGCAGCGGAGTGCGGCTAACGCCTAGCTGCTCGGCAAGACGACTTTCTGCCAAGCGCTCGGCCGGCCGCAGGCGCCCCGTCAGTATCAGATTCTTGAGTTCGTCATAGGTCCGCTGACGCGCCGATTGCGTTACCCGCTCCACACCATCCACTGGCTTGTTCATTGCTTTGTTACTCCACTGACTGTGATTATGCGTCTCGCCCAAGGCCACAACAGGCCGTAAAAATTCCACTTGCACTCCATGATGACATTGGATACTATTTTGTATCCAATTATGGATACCCCACCAAAGTTGCAACTGGATAGGAGTAGAAAATGTTGAAATGCGTATTAGCCAGCCTGATGCTGGTGTCTGTATTGGCCAACGGGGCTATGGCACAAGACAAGCCCACATCCATCACCATCGCCACAGAGGGAGCTTATGAACCCTGGAACTTCACTGGCCCCGGCGGCACCTTGCAAGGCCTGGAAATCGACTTGGCAAAGGATCTATGTGCGCGCATGAAAATCAAGTGCTCCATAGTGGCGCAGGACTGGGATGGCTTGATTCCTTCACTCAACGCGAAGAAATTCGACGCCATCATGGCCTCGATGATCGTCACGGACAAGCGGTTGGGTGTCATCGCATTCAGTGAACCCTATGCCCCCACTTCCGCCAGTTTCATGGTCGAAAAAACAGGCGCCCTGGCCTCGCTGCCAGGCACCGGCACCACGGTAGATCTGGCGGGCGATCCCGCAGCCGCCAAAAAGGCACTAGACATGGTTGCCGCCGCTCTCAAGGGCAAAACCATAGGCACGCAGGGCTCTACGGCCAACGCCAACTTCCTCGACAAGTACCTCAAAGGGCAGGTCGAGGTCCGCGAGTACAAGACCACCGAGCAGCATGACCTGGACTTGAAGTCGGGCCGACTGGACGGCGTCATCGCCCAACGCAGCGTCTTGTCCGCTTTACTGAACAAGCCAGACTACAAAGACTTCAAATTGTCGGGTCCGACTTTCGTAGGTGATGTATTTGGCAAGGGGATTGCAGTCGGCCTGCGCAAAGATGACAAAGCACTGAAAGCCATGTTCGACGAAGCCATCACTGCAGCCAAGGCCGATGGCACGGTCAACAAGCTGGCCGAGAAGTGGCTCAAGGCCAAGCTGTACTAAGCAAGCTGCGATGGGCACCGGTGCAGTGAACACCCTCAGTTTGATTTTTGCATGGGATGGTTGGGGACGGATGCTGCTCCTCGGAGCCGCAATGACCGTCGCTGTTGCCGTCATGGGTCTTTGCATTGGTGCAGTTCTTGGCGTGGCCTTGGCCTGTGCACGCGTTGCCGGTGGGCCTTGGCTGCGCAGATGTTCCAGCGCGTACACCACGGTATTGCGCGGGGTGCCCGACCTGCTGGTGATCTACCTCTTTTACTTTGGTGGTAGCAATGCGCTTGCCGCAATAGGCAAGCTTGTGGGATACAGCGAATTCATTGGCATGCCGACCTTTGCCACAGGCGCACTCGCCCTCGGTATGGTGTCAGCCGCCTACCAGGCCGAGGTCTACCGTGGCGCCTACCAAGCCGTGCCCCACGGCGAGATGGAAGCTGCCCACGCTGTCGGCATGTCGCTCGCACAGGTGTTTCGCAGCGTCATCGCACCCCACGTGCTCAAGCACGCATTGCCCGGGCTGGGCAATGTCTGGCAGTTGGTGGTGAAGGAGTCTGCGCTGATTTCGGTCATCGGACTGGTGGAGCTGCTACGGGCGGCCCAGCTGGGTGCCGGCTCGACCCGCATGCCCTTTGTCTTTTATGCAGCAGCCCTGCTGCTGTACCTGCTGATCACCTCGGTCTCCGGCCACTTTTTCGCACTTGCGGAAGCCCACACGATGCGCCCCTATCGGAGAACCTAATGGATTTCACGTTCCTCAGTGAAACATTGCTGACCCTGCTCGGTGGCTTACCGTTGACACTCAATCTGGCATTGACCTCTACCGCGATAGGCCTTGCCGGGGCGCTGACGCTGGCCCTCATGCGCACCGGTGGCGCGTCACCGCTACAAGCCGGCGCGCGCGCTTATGTCTATGTGTTTCGCGGCACACCGCTGCTGATCCAGATATTTCTCATCTACTACGGCCTGGGTCAATTCCGGCCCGAGCTGCAGGCGCTGGGCTTGTGGGGGCTATTCCGCTCGCCCTATTGGTGCGCGGTCATCGCCTTGGCCATGAACACGGCGGCCTATGGCAGCGAAATTATCCGGGGCGGTATCGCGTCGGTCCCGCACGGCGCGCTAGAGGCCGCAGCGGCCTGCGGCATGGGCCGAGGCCTGCGCCTGCGGCGCATTGTGTTCCCGCTCGCACTGCGCAACGCCCTGCCCGCTTACGGAAACGAGCTGATCCTGATGGTCAAGGCCACGTCCCTGGCTTCGGTCATCACACTGATGGACGTTACCGGCCTGGCCCAAAAACTGATCTCGCAAACCTACCGCTCGGTGGAAGTCTTCATGTGCGCTGGCCTGATCTACCTGGCGCTGAATTTCATCCTGACGCACTTGGTACACATGCTCGAATCGGCGTTATCCCTGACGCGCCAAGGCACGCGTTGAAACCATCTACCCACTTCACGGCACCCGCTTTGGACAAAATCGTACTCACCAATATCCGCAAAAGCTTCGGCGACGTAGAGGTACTCAAAGGTATTTCACTCACCGCCCGGCAAGGCGACGTGATCGCCATTCTGGGTGCCTCAGGGTCCGGCAAGTCCACGCTGCTGCGCTGCATCAACTTCCTCGAAATGCCGGACAGCGGCGAGGTCAAGATAGGCAACGAACAGGTACAACTCAAGCAGCGCCACGATGGCCGCCGCAGCGTGGCCGACGCCGCACAGCTTTCGAGCATCCGCACCAGTGCCGCCATGGTGTTCCAGGGCTTCAACCTCTGGACGCATAAGACGGTGCTGGAAAACCTCATTGAAGCCCCCACACGTGTGCAACGGCGCCCGCGCGCCGAATGCGTTGCCGAGGCCGAAGCACTGCTGAACAAGGTAGGCATGGCGCACAAGCGCGATGCCTACCCCAGCACCCTGTCAGGTGGTCAGCAGCAGCGGGTGGCCATTGCCCGGGCCTTGGCCATGCGTCCCGATGTGCTGCTGTTCGACGAGCCCACATCGGCACTGGACCCGGAGCTGGTGGGCGAAGTGTTGCGCGTCATGCGCGCACTGGCCGAAGAGGGCCGCACCATGCTGGTAGTGACCCATGAAATGGGCTTCGCACGCCATGTATCAACGCGCACAGTTTTCTTGCACCAGGGCTGCATCGAAGAAGAAGGCCCGTCCGAGCAGGTCTTCACCCAGCCGCGTAGCGAACGGTTCCGGCAATTCATCCAAAAAATCGGCGGCTAGCCATCAACCCAGGCTTTTTCAGCCGGGATATCCAAGCCTTTACTCAACACCACAACAAACAAAGACAAGCTTATGCGCAACTTCGAACTCCCAGGCCGCTCCATGGCCGCAGCCCGCAACGGCATGGCTGCCACCTCCCACCCCACCGCCACATTGACGGCCATCGAAACACTCAAAGCCGGGGGCAATGCCGTGGATGCCGCCGTTGCGGCCTGCGCTGTGCAGTGCGTGGTGGAGGCCGGCTCCACAGGCGTGGGAGGCGACTGTTTTGCCCTGCTGTCGCCCGGCGGCTCTACTGACATCCGCGCCTACAACGGCTCTGGCCGCACACCGGCGGCCATGTCCCTGGCCGCATTACGCGAAGCGGGCGTCACCCAGATCGAACGGCATTCTCCCCATGCCGTCACGGTGCCAGGCGCCGTAGACGCCTGGTGCCGCCTGGTGGCCGACCACGGCCGTATGCCGATGTCAGACGTTTTGGCACCCGCAGTGGCCATGGCCCGCGAAGGCTATGCCATTACGCCCCGCGTCGCGTTTGACCTGGCCGAAGAAGCAGCGCTGCTGCAGCGCGACCCAACGGCGCGGGCGACTTTTCTGACAGATGGCAAAGCCCCCGGCATGGGTGACATACAGTACCAACCCCTGCTGGCCAACACCCTGGAGGCTATCGGCAAAGAAGGTGCACACGCTTTCTACCGTGGCCCCATCGCGGAGGATATCGTGGGCTACTTGCGCGACCGCGGCGGCTTCCACACCCTGCAAGACTTTGCCGATGCTGCCGGTGAATACGTCCAGCCCATCAGCAGCCCCTACCGAGGACGCACGGTGTACGAATGCCCCCCCAACGGACAGGGCGTGATTGCGCTAATGATTCTGGGCATCTTGTCCCGCTTCAGCCTCCAGGGCGACCCGCAGAGTGCCGACAACCTGCATATCCTGATCGAGGCATCGCGCCTGGCCTACGCCGCCCGCGACAGCTGGGTTGCCGACCCGCAAAGCGCGAGCGCCGGGGTGGAGCATATGCTGTCCGACACCCTGCTCGACCAGCTCGCAGCGCGCATCGACCTGTCGAGGGCGATCACCGACCTGCCAGAATTCAATGGCCCAACGCACCGCGACACGGTCTACATCAGCGTGGTGGACAAAGACCGCAACGCCGTGAGCTTCATCAACTCCATCTTCTACCACTACGGTAGCGGCCTGATGGCGCCCCAATCGGGCGTCCTGCTGCAAAACCGGGGTGAAGGCTTCAACCTGGTGGAAGGCCACCCCAACGCCATCGGCCCCAAAAAACGCCCCATGCACACCATCATTCCGGGCATGGTGGCCGAAAACGGTCGCATCAGCATGGCCTTTGGCGTGATGGGCGGGCACTACCAGGCCACCGGCCACGCCCATTTCCTGTCGCGCCTATTCGACCATGGCCTGGATCTGCAAAGCGCCATGAACCTGCCACGGCTGTTCCCCATTCCCGGCTCGGGCAGCCTGGAAATCGAAGCCCTGCTGCAATCCCAGGTAGGCGATGAGCTGCGCCGCCGAGGCTTCAGCTTCGAGTCACCCACCTACGCCATTGGCGGTGCGCAGGCGATTCGGATCGACTGGGACAAGGGCACGCTGCTGGGCGCCTCGGACCATCGCAAAGACGGCTTGGCAATGGGTTACTAGTTTCCCGCATGAAAAAGCCTGACAGGTCTAAAGGACGCAGGTGATCTAAAAAACAGCGGATAACGCAGTATTTACCTGCATCCTCCACTATTCTTTTTATAGCATTTATCCCTACTCGGCCGAGACAGACAAGGGGAGGTATCGCGCTGTGCATCCAGCGACGGCATGCCTATTGCATGTCGCCCAATTGGTATATTCCGCGATTGGTTTAGCGAATACTTAACCAATTCCCCACCATTCCTACAGGCACACCCCATGCAAATCTTCCACAAAATCGCAGCTTCCGCTGGCTTCTTCGCCATTGCACTTGGTGCCTTCGGCAGCGCCCAAGCGCAAAACAAAGAGCTGGTGGTCGGCTCCAGCGCCACCTACCGCCCGTTCGCCTACGAGAGCCCGAGCAAGGAAATCGTCGGCTACGACGTGGACATCATCAAGGCCGTGGCGCAAAAAGCCGGCCTGCAGATCAAGATCGTCAACACCCCCTGGACCGGCATCTTCGCCGCGCTGAACAACGGCGACGTGGACCTGGTGATCTCCGGCGTGACCATCAACGACAAGCGCAAGCAGTCGTACGACTTCACCGCCCCGTATTTCGAAGCCCGCCAGCTGATCGCCGTGCCGCAAGCCAGCACCGCCAAGACGCTGAAGGACCTGGCCGGCAAGAAGATCGGCGTGGTCACCGGCAGCACCGGCGACGACATCTCTTCGCGCGAATTCGGCAAGACCAACCCCGACATCCGCCGCTTTGAAAGCACGCCGGTGGTGATCGCCGAACTGGCCAACAGCGGCCTGGACGCCGCCATCGGCGATAACGGCGTGATCGCCTTCCGCGTGCAAGAGCACAAGCAGCTGAAGACGGTGAACGACCCGAGCTTCCCCAAGGAGTTCTTCGGCATCGTCGTCAAGCAAGGCAACAAGGCGCTGCTGGACAAGCTGAACACCGGCCTGGCCGCCGTCAAGGCCGATGGCAGCTACGCGACGATCTACAAGAAGTGGTTCCAGGCCGACGCACCCGCCCTGCCCGCGCAATAAACCGAGCCCGGTAGTTTTTTTCGATGGAACAAGTTCTCTGGTTCGGCTGGTTCCGCGCCGACATCATTGCGGAATACGCCGAGCTGTTCTGGCGTGGCCTGCAGATGACCATCGCCGTCACGCTGATCTGCATCGTCCAGGGCACGGCCCTGGGCTTGGCGATCGGTATGGCGCGGGTGGCCGAAGCGCGCCACTCACCGGCCAAACAGCTGTGCAAATACCTGCTGCGCTGGCCGTCCACCGTGTACGTCAGCTTCTTCCGCGGCACGCCGCTGTTCGTGCAGATTCTGCTGATCCACTTCGCGGTGCTGCCGCTGTTCATCAACCCGGCGGATGGCTTGTTCATCTCGGGCGACACTGCGCGCAACATCAAGCAGAACTACGGCGCCTTTGTATCAGGCATCGTGGCGCTGACCTTGAATGCCGGCGCCTATATCTCGGAGATCTTCCGCGCCGGCATCCAGTCGATCGACAAAGGCCAGGTGGAGGCCTCGCGCTCGCTGGGCATGTCGTTTCGGCGCACCATGTTCCACATCGTGCTGCCGCAGGCGTTTCGCCGCATGCTGCCGCCGCTGGGCAACAACGCGATCTCGCTGCTGAAGGACTCGTCGCTGATATCGGCCATCGGGCTGGCCGAGCTGGCCTACGCGGCGCGCACCGTGGCCGGCGCCTACTCGCGCTACTGGGAGCCGTACCTGGCGATTTCACTGATGTACTGGGTGCTGACCCTGGGCCTGGCCTACGGCATCAAACAACTGGAGGCTCGTTATGGACGTGGTGATTCGCGTTGAGAAACTGACCAAGCAATTCGGCACGGCACCGGTATTGCGCGGCATCGACTGCGCGATCCATGCGTCCGAAGTGGTCTGCGTCATCGGGCCGTCCGGCTCGGGCAAGAGCACGTTTCTGCGCTGCCTGAACGGGCTGGAAGACGCATCCGGCGGCACCGTGCTGGTGAACAATGTGTCGGTGCACGACCCCAAGACCAATATCGACGCGCTGCGCGCCGAGATCGGCATGGTGTTCCAGCGCTTCAACCTGTTCCCGCACAAGACGGTGCTGGAAAACATCACCCTGGCACCGAGCAAGGTACGCAAGCTGACCGACGCCCAAGCCCGGGCAAGGGCCAGCGAGCTGCTGCTAAAGGTGGGACTGCTGGAGAAGATCGACGCCTACCCGAACCAGCTGTCCGGCGGCCAGCAGCAGCGCGTGGCAATTGCCCGCGCGCTGGCGATGCAGCCGCGCATCATGCTGTTCGACGAGCCGACCTCGGCGCTCGACCCGGAAATGGTCGGCGAAGTGCTGGCCGTGATGCAGGCGCTGGCCGAAGAAGGCATGACCATGGTGGTCGTGACCCATGAAATGGGCTTTGCCCGGCAGGTAGCCGACCGCGTGCTGTTTCTGGACGAAGGCCTGGTGGTCGAGCAAGGCACGCCGACCGAGCTGTTCGACAACCCGAAGGAAGAGCGCACGCGCAAATTCCTCAGCAAAGTGCTGTAAGCACGCTGTTGCTGGCTGTACCCGTGCAAAAGCCCGCCGATTCCTCGACGGGCTTTTTTTATGGATGCTGAATCCAATAAGAAAAAGAGCCTCCAGCGCATATAGAACCTGCGCTAGAAGCTCTCTTTTCAATAGCAACGAGCTACCAGGGATCAACCCAGCTTGATGGCCACCGGGTCGGCGGTCAGGTAGCCCACGGCGGCGCCGAAGCGGTCTTTGTAGTTGGCGCGCACCAGCGGGTCCAGTACGGCTTGCACCTTGCCGTGCAGCGGGGGCAGCCAGTCGCCAGCGTGCTGGAAGTTGCTCATCACATAGGTCCAGCCGTTGATCTCGTCCACCGCGTGCAGGCCGGTGGATTCGGCGCCTGCGGGGGTGGACAGCACGCGGGTCAGCGCCTTGGTGTCCACGTTGTAGGCCCACAGGTAGTTGTTGACGTGCAGGCTAGTGTCTTCACCGATGAACAGGGTGCGCAGCTTTTCCGAGAACTTCAGGTTGTCGGGGTTGGCGATCTTGTCGATATGGGCCAGGTTGCCCATGGCGTCGGCAGCAATGTCCTCACCGGCCAGCAGGGTCTTGGTGACGGTAGGCACCCATTCGCTCTGGATGGCAGCGCCCAGAATGTCCTTTTGGCCGCCGGCCAGCTTGTGCTCGACCACGGCGCCGGCCACCAGGGCTTTGCTGACAGCGATACCGCTGCTGGCGGTCCAGCCCTTGCCGCCCTTGACCATGGAGTTCTGGATATAGGACAGCGCGGAGTAGGCCACCTTGTCCTTGATGTTGACGGTGGTGCCTTCCATTTTGGTGAAGGCCATGGTGCCGCCCATCACGCCGGCATAGCGGTGGGTTTCCAGGAAGGCGGCGGCTTTTTCCATGCCGGGTTTGACCTTGACCCAGTTGGCCACGCCGTCGATGAAGACCTGGGTGAAGCTGGCGTCCTTGGGGTCGGCCTTGCGCACGTCCATGATGTCGCTGGGCTTCAGGGTATTGGCCATCTGCTCGATCTCGGCGCTGGTGGCATGGCCCAGCTTGATCCAGTACACGCTGGCACCGGCAGCAGCCGGGTCCACCGAGAAACCGGCGTCCAGGCTGGCCACGTACAGCGTGCCGGCGGACAGGTCTTTTTCCTTGTCGGCCACGAACATGAACAGGCCGCCGTTGGTGAAGTCGTCACCCATCAGCGCGGTGCGGTTGTCGGGCATGACCTGGATCAGCTCGTGCGAGATGCGGCCCAGGCAGTAATGCTTTTTGATGGTGCCGGTGCCGTCGGGGTTGACGGTCACTTCGGGCAGGTGGCCGTAGTGGTAAGGGTTGGCCTTGTTCTCGTCGCCAAACAGGTTCTTGCTGAAGGTCTTGAAGTGCTTGACTTCGTCGATAAAGGGCGCGTTGGGCTCGTATTCTTCGCTGGACAAATGGGTGTTCCAGGGAGACAGGCTGGCGCCGCAGGTGATCCACAGGCCGTGGGCGCTGGAGGTGTCCACGTTGTGGTACTTCACCAGGCTGAGCTTTCCGGTCTTGGGGTCCTGGTCCAGGGTCAGCACCGCGATGGGCGACGGCAGCGTGCCGTAGGCATCAGCACCGGCCTGGTCGCGGGTGGTGTATTCAAACTGCACCACGGCAAACACGGCCTTGCCTTTGATGCCGGGGACATTCGCCGCAACGGAATCAGGCAGGCTCAGCATCGAGGAGCCGTCCGGGCAGTCCGAGTAGAAATGGCGTTCCTTGCCGGCCACCGACTTGTCCAGAATCGGCTGGTTGCGGATGTCGAAATAGCCACCGGCCAGCACCTTGCCGCCCTTGCCGTCTGGCACCATGTCGCCAGTCACAAAAAAGGGCTGGTAGGCCAGCTTATAGCTTTGCGTGGTGTTGTCCTTGTAGGTGATGTTCAGGGTGGAACCTACGGCCACGGTCGCCATGGCGGCCGGGTTGGCCAGCGTGGGTGCGGCCATGCCGGTGAAGCTGGCAGATGCAAAACCGGCCGTGCTCGGTGCCGTGGTGGCGCAGCCCGACAGCAGCGAAGTGGTGGCAAAGGCGCCCAGGGGCAGCATGGGCGCGGTGGCCAGGAATTTCAAAGCGCTGCGGCGCGAAGCAAGGTTCAGTTCAGACATGGAGGCTTCCGTGGGTTTATGAAATTCGGCAGCGTTGCAACAGCAGGTGTGCAACACATGTAACCGGAATCATAGGAAGCGCATGTGTCAGTTTTTTGACTGTCACAACCCATGCTAGGGCGGTGTGGCGCCAGGCTAAACCATACGGTTTATAAAAAAGAGGCCGCTAGCGCAAGCAGTACCTACGGTAGCAGCTATTTTTTATGTAGCAACCACCAGGACGGTTGGCTAAACCTTGAAGGCATCTACAGCCGTTTGCAAGCGGTCCACCTGCTCCGCCATGGCCGAGGCAGCAGCAGCGGTCTCATCAACCAGCGATGCGTTTTGCTGCGTCACCAGCTCCAGCTCCATCACCGCCTGGTTGACGTGCTCAATGCCATCGCTTTGCTGCAGCGACGCATCCTTCATTTCTGCGAGCACACCGGTGACCTGCTGCACGGCCTGCACGATTTCCTGCATGGTGCGCCCGGCCTGCCCCACTCGCGATGCACCACTCTCCACCTGGGCCACGGAATTGCCAATCAGCCCCCGTATCTCTTTGGCCGCTTCGGCGCTGCGCTGGGCCAGGTTGCGCACCTCGCTAGCCACCACGGCAAAACCCCGCCCCTGCTCGCCGGCACGGGCGGCTTCCACGGCGGCATTCAGCGCCAGGATATTGGTCTGGAAGGCGATGCCTTCGATCGCGCCAATGATGTCCACAATCTTTTTGGAACTGGCGCTGATCGCGTCCATGGTCACCACCACCTCGCCCACCACGGCGCCACCGCGCAAGGCGATCTGCGACGCATTGCCCGCCAGTCCATCCGCGCTCTGGGCCCGCTGGGCGTTTTCGCGCACCGTGGCGGTGAACTGCTGCATGCTGGATGCCGTCTTTTGCAGCGAAGCCGCCTGGGACTCTGTGCGCTGCGATAAATCCGCGTTGCCCTGGGCGATCTCCCGAGAGGCCACGGCGATGGAACCCGTCGCGTCCTTGATACGCAGCACCAGATCGCTGAGCTTGGCCTCCATATCGCCCATGGAGCCGAGCAGGCGGCCAAACTCGCCACCGTCCTGCACCTCGAACTTCTGGCTGAAGTCACCCGTGGCGATGGCTTCTGAAAGCAGCAAAGCCTGGTTCAGCGGCCGAACAATGCTGCGGCCCATCGCAAACGCAGCGCCACTGCCCAGCAGCAAGGCAGCCAGCCCCAGGCCCAAGAGCAAACTGCGGGTGGTGCGGATACGCTGCAGCACGTCCGCCGCATCGGCATCGGCCAGCTCTTTTTGCTTGCCCACCAGCGCTTCCACCTGGGCTTGCATGGCGTCCAGGGTGGGCAGGGTCTGCTCCTTGGATTCCTTGCGCGCATCGGGCAGCTCCTCTTCCGCGATGGAATGCAGCACCTTGGCAAACGAGTCCGCGTGCTTTTTGCGGTTGGCTTCGATCGCCGCCACCATGGCGCTGCCTTCAGTGGAGCCCTCCAGCCG
Organism: Rhodoferax sp. GW821-FHT10B06; assembly: GCF_059415605.1. Classification (NCBI taxonomy): domain Bacteria; kingdom Pseudomonadati; phylum Pseudomonadota; class Betaproteobacteria; order Burkholderiales; family Comamonadaceae; genus Rhodoferax; species Rhodoferax sp. GW821-FHT10B06. The sequence continues at coordinate 168,798 of NZ_JBWKNO010000009.1, forward strand.
CGCCAGGGTTTGCAGGGCATCCGTGATTTGCTTCTTTTCGGCCTCGATGTCCGCCACCGTCTTATCTTCCTGCGCCTTGTCCACGGCAAAAAACAGCTCGACGGTACGGCGCGCAATGGTCCGCGTCGCCACATTGATACGGGCAGCCGCCGCTGTTTTGACAAAGCCCTCGTCCACCATGCGCTGGTTGATCTGCCCCAGGTCGCCCAGGCGCACCAAAGCCACCGCGATGACCAGCGCCAACAACGCCAGCACCAAGCCAAACACCAGATTCAAACGGGTCATGACTTTCATGTGGGTAAAAATTTGCATGCTCACTCGATTCTGATAATAAAAACAATGCACAAGTCTATGCTGGGCTGCCAAGAACCTTAACCCATCGCAACAGAGATAATCCTAGGGTTTCCCCACAACTACAGACCCCACCATGAGCACGTCCATCCGCCAAGCCGACCTGATCGAATCCGTAGCCGCCGCCCTGCAGTACATCAGCTACTACCACCCCACCGACTACATCGCCCACCTAGCGCGCGCCTATGAGCGCGAACAAAGCCCAGCGGCCAAGGACGCGATCGCGCAAATCCTGACCAACAGCAAGATGAGTGCCACCGGCCAGCGCCCGATCTGCCAGGATACCGGCATCGTCAACGTATTCCTGAAAGTCGGCATGGACGTGCGCTGGGAAGGCTTCACCGGCAGCCTGGACGACGCCATCAACGAAGGCGTGCGCCGTGGCTACAACCACCCCGACAACACCCTGCGCGCCAGCGTGGTGGCCGACCCGCACTTCGACCGCAAGAACACCAAGGACAACACCCCCGCCGTAATCTTCACCGAGATCGTGCCCGGCAACACCGTCGAAGTGACGGTCGCGGCCAAGGGCGGCGGCAGCGAAAACAAGAGCAAGATGGTCATGCTCAACCCCGGCGACAGCATCGTCGACTGGGTGCTGAAGACCGTGCCCACCATGGGCGCTGGCTGGTGCCCGCCCGGCATGCTGGGCATAGGCATCGGCGGTACCGCTGAAAAAGCCGTGCTGATGGCCAAGGAAAGCCTGATGGACGACCTGGACATGTACGAGCTGCAGGCCAAAAAGGCCTCCGGTGCCGAGCTGACCAAGGTCGAAGCCCTGCGCATCGAGCTGATGGAAAAGGTCAATGCCCTGGGCATTGGCGCCCAAGGCCTGGGTGGCCTGACCACCGTGCTGGACGTGAAGATCAAGATGTACCCCACCCACGCCGCCAGCAAGCCCGTGGCGATGATCCCCAACTGCGCGGCCACCCGCCACGCCCACTTCGTGATGGATGGCAGCGGCCCGGTCTACCTGGACCCACCATCGCTGGACCTGTGGCCCAACGTGAACTGGACGCCCGACTACAAAACCAGCAAAAAGGTAGACCTGAACACCCTGACCAAGGCCGAAGTCGCCAGCTGGAAACCCGGCGACACCCTGCTGCTGAACGGCAAGATGCTGACCGGCCGCGACGCCGCCCACAAGCGCATCCAGGGCATGCTGGCCAAGGGCGAGTCGCTGCCCGTGGACTTCACCAACCGCGTCATCTACTACGTTGGCCCTGTCGACCCGGTGCGTGACGAGGCCGTGGGCCCCGCCGGCCCCACCACCGCCACCCGCATGGATGGTTTCACCGAAATGATGCTGGCCGAGACCGGCCTGATCGCCATGATCGGCAAGGCCGAGCGCGGCCCGGTCGCCATCGAAGCCATCAAGAAGCACCAAAGCGCCTACCTGATGGCCGTGGGCGGCGCCGCGTACCTGGTCAGCAAGGCCATCAAGACCGCCAAGGTGGTGGGTTTTGCCGACATGGGCATGGAAGCCATCTACGAATTCGACGTGGTGGACATGCCCGTTACCGTGGCTGTGGATGCCGGCGGCACCAGCGCCCACATCACCGGCCCGGCCGAATGGCAAAAGAAGATCGCCACCGGCGAATTCAAGGGCATTGGGGTGGCTGCAGCTTGAGTCCATCGCGCCGCGCCGGGCCGCCCCAAGCAAGCGAGCTCCCCCTCGGGGGGCAGCGCAGTACACGCAGTGACCAGCGTGGGGGCCAACATGCTATAGGCGTCTTCGACAGCAGCATCGGCGGCCTGAGCGTCTTGCAGGCGCTGCTCGCCGAGCTGCCGCTGGAGCACTTCGTCTACCTGGACGACGGGGGGCACGCGCCCTACGGTGAGCGCGGCGACGCCTATGTGATCGCCCGCAGCCGGGCGGTGACGCAGCATCTGCGCAGCCGCTACGGCATCAAGGCCCTGGTGATTGCCTGCAATACGGCCACCATGGCGGCCGTAGCCTTGCTGCGCGCCGAGCACCCAGACCTGCCCATCGTCGGCGTGGAGCCTGGCCTGAAACCGGCAGCCGCGGCCAGCAAGACCAAGCGCGTGGGTGTGATCGGCACGCGCGGCACCGTCACCAGCGCCAAGTTCGACGCCCTGCGGCGCAGCCTGCAGGACCAGGCCGAGTACATCGTGCAGCCCTGCGACGGCCTGGCGGACGCCATCAGCCGCAGCGTGGCCACGGCTGATGATTCAAAAGTGATAGCACTCTGCGCAGATAACATCGGCGCTATGGGCCGATTTGGTACGCAAACCGGTGAAATCGACACCCTGGTGCTGGGCTGCACCCACTATGTGTTCGTGCAAGACCAGCTGGCTGAATTGGTAGGCCCGCAGGTGCAGATTTTGTCCACCGGCAAACCGGTAGCACGGCACACCCGCCGCCTGCTGGAGGCCGCTCAGACCTTGGCCACAGCCGGCCCGGGCCGGGTCCAGCTCACCACCAGCGGCGACCCGGCGGTGCTGCAGGCCGCCGCCCAGCGCTGGCTGGGCTTTGCGACCGAGCCGGCCTTTATTGCAAGCTTCTCGGGCGGCCCCGATCAGGCCTTGCCAGTAGAGCCGTAACCGCCCTCGCCGCGCTCCGACGCGGTGGGGAATTCATTCACGATATTGAACTGTGCCTGCACCACCGGCACGATCACCAGTTGCGCCAGGCGCTCCATGGGGTCGATGGTGAAAGGCACCGTGCTGCGGTTCCAGGCGCTGACCATCAGCTGGCCCTGGTAGTCGCTGTCGATCAAGCCCACCAGATTGCCCAGCACGATGCCATGCTTGTGGCCCAGGCCGGAGCGCGGCAATATCAGCGCCGCATAGCCGGGGTCGGCCAGGTGGATGGCGATGCCAGTGGGCACCAGCTTCCAGGCGTTGGCCGCCAGGGTCAGCGGCTCTTCCAGGCAGGCGCGCAGGTCCAGGCCAGCGCTGCCGGGGGTGGCGTAGGCCGGCAGCTGGTCTGCCATACGGGGGTCAAGAATGCGAACGTCGATTTTCATAGCGGGAGTCGGGTAGCGATCTCGGCGACCAAGCGGCGCGCCAAGCTCAATTTGGAAGCATGGGGGAGTTCGGTGGCGCCGTGCGCATCCACCAACAGCAGGGCATTGTCGTCCTTGCCAAAGGTGGCCGGGCCGATGTTGCCCACCAGCAGCGGCACGCCCTTGCGCTTGCGTTTGGCCTGGGCATTGGCCAGCAGGTCCTGGCTCTCGGCGGCAAAACCCACGCAGAACAAGGCCCCGCTCAACGCGCGGGCAGACTGGGCCACCGTAGCCAGGATGTCGGTGTTCTCCACAAACTGCAGCTGGGGCGTGACACCCGAGCCGTCTTTCTTGATTTTTTGCTCGGCGGCATGCGCGGGTCGCCAATCGGCCACGGCCGCTGTAGCTACAAAAATACTAGCTGCCTGCGCAAATTCCACCACCGCTGCAAGCATGTTTTGTGCAGATTTCACGTCGATGCGGGTGACACCACGCGGCGTCGCCAAAGCCACCGGCCCGGCCACCAAGGTCACCTCGGCACCGGCCTCGCGCGCCGCACGGGCGATGGCAAAGCCCATCTTGCCACTGCTCAGATTGGTAATGCCGCGCACCGGGTCGATGGCCTCGTAAGTCGGTCCGGCCGTGACCAGCAGGCGCTGGCCGGCCAGCGGCTTGGGCGCGAAAAAGGCAATCACATCTTCCAGCATCTCGGCCGGCTCCAGCATGCGGCCATCGCCGGTCTCGCCGCAGGCCTGCGGGCCGTTACCCACGCCCAGAAGATGCGCTCCGTCTTCGGCCAACTGGGCCATATTGCGCTGGGTGGCCGGGTGCACCCACATTTCGCGGTTCATCGCCGGGGCAATCAGCAAGGGCACCTTGGCGATCGGCCGGGCCAGGCACAGCAGGCTCAGCAATTCGTCCGACCGGCCCTGCACCAGCCGCGCCATGAAGTCGGCGCTGCAAGGGGCAATCAGGATGGCATCGGCCTCGCGGCTCAGATTGATGTGCGGCATGGTGTTGGGCTCGCGCGTATCCCACTGCGAGCTGTAGACCGGCCGGCCGCTTAACGCCTGCATGGTGGTGGGCGTGATGAATTGCTCTGCCGCCTCGGTCATCACCACTTGCACCGTAGCGCCCTGCTTTATCAGCAGCCGGCACAGTTCGGCCGATTTGTAGCAGGCAATACCGCCCGTCAGACCCAGCACGATGTGCTTGCCTGCCAGGTCGCCATCCGCCAAAAGAAGTGTGTTGGGGTTCATGGCGGGCAATGTAGCAGAGCAGAACGGCCCAATACCCACCCTTTTCACGCCCTTATAATCATCATTTCCACCTCCTCGGGATTACGTCCCGACTTTGAGATGACCAAATTTGTCTTCGTCACCGGCGGTGTCGTGTCTTCCCTCGGCAAGGGAATCGCTTCAGCCTCTCTTGCAGCTCTTCTCGAATCCCGTGGCCTCAAAGTCACCCTCATCAAGCTGGACCCCTACCTCAACGTAGACCCGGGCACCATGTCGCCGCTGCAGCACGGCGAAGTTTTCGTCACCGATGACGGCGCAGAAACCGACCTGGACTTGGGCCATTACGAGCGTTTCGTTGAAACGCGCATGCGCAAGTCCAACAACTTCACCACCGGCCAGATCTACCAAAGCGTGCTCGACAAAGAGCGCCGTGGCGACTACTTGGGCAAGACCGTGCAGGTCATCCCGCACGTCACCAACGAAATCCAGGAATTCATCAAGCGCGGTGCGCGCTTTGGCGAAGCCGATGCGGTGGACGTGGCAATTGTCGAAGTCGGCGGCACCGTGGGCGACATCGAGTCCCTGCCCTTCCTGGAAGCTGTGCGCCAGATGAGCCTGAAGCTCGGCCCGAACAACACAGCCTTCGTGCACCTGAGCTACCTGCCGTGGATTGCCGCCGCTGGCGAGCTGAAGACCAAGCCCACCCAGCACACCGCCAAGCAACTGCGCGAAATCGGCATCCAGGCCGACGTGCTGCTGTGCCGCGCCGACCGCCCAATTCCGCAAGAAGAGCGCTCCAAGATCTCGCTGTTCTCCAACGTCGCCGAATGGGGTGTGATCTCCATGTGGGACGTGGACACCATCTACAAAGTGCCGCGCATGCTGCACGAGCAAGGCCTGGACGGCCTGATCTGCGACAAGCTGCGCCTGAACACCCCGCCCGCCAACCTCAAGCGCTGGGACGACCTGGTCTATGAGACCGAGCACCCCAAGGGCGAAGTCAACATCGCCATGGTCGGCAAGTACGTGGACCTGAGCGACAGCTACAAGTCGCTGAACGAAGCGCTGCGCCACGCCGGCATGAAGAACCATGTGCGGGTCAAGATCAACTACATCGACTCCGAAACCATCACCCCGGCCACAGTCTCGCGCCTGGGCGGTTTCGACGCGGTGCTGGTGCCCGGCGGCTTTGGCAAGCGCGGCATCGAAGGCAAGATCTGCGCGGCCCGCTTTGCGCGCGAACACAAAGTACCGTACCTGGGCATCTGCCTGGGCATGCAGGTCGCCACCATCGAATTCGCCCGCCATGTAGCCGGCCTGACCGATGCCAACAGCACCGAGTTCGAACCTGAAACGCCCCACCCGGTGATCGCACTGATCAACGAGTGGAAAGACGCCGACGGCACCATCAAGATCCGTGACGAAAACTCCGATCTGGGTGGCACCATGCGCCTGGGCGCGCAAAGCTCTGACGTGGCCCCCGGCACGGTAGCGCACAGCATTTACGGCGATGTCGTGACCGAACGCCACCGCCACCGGTATGAGGCCAACGTCAACTACCTGGACCGCCTGCGCGAAGCCGGCCTGGTGATTTCGGCCCTGACACAGCGCGAACAACTGACCGAAATGGTCGAACTGCCGCAGACCACGCACCCCTGGTTTGTGGGCGTGCAGTTCCACCCCGAATTCAAGTCCACCCCCTGGAACGGCCACCCGCTGTTCAATGCCTTCGTGAAGGCATCCCTGGACCACCAAGGAGCAAGCAAATGAAACTCTGCGGATTTGACATTGGCCTGGACAAGCCCTTCTTTCTGATCGCCGGCCCCTGCGTGATCGAGTCCGAACAGCTGCAAATGGACACCGCCGGCACGCTGAAGGAAATCACCACCGAACTCGGCATTCCCTTCATCTTCAAGAGCAGCTTCGACAAGGCCAACCGCAGCAGCGGCAACACCTTCCGCGGCCCGGGCATGGAAAAAGGCCTGGAAATCCTGGCCAAGGTAAAGCGCGAACTCGGCTTGCCGGTGCTGACCGACATCCATGACGAATCGCAGATCGCCCATGTGGCCAGCGTCGTCGACGTCTTGCAAACCCCGGCCTTCCTGTGCCGCCAGACCGATTTCATCCGCGCTGTGGCCCAAAGCGGCAAACCGGTGAACATCAAGAAGGGCCAGTTTCTGGCTCCTGGCGACATGAAGAACGTGATCGACAAAGCCCGTGCTGCCGCCAAGGAAGTCGGCCTGAATGAAGACAACTTCATGGCCTGCGAACGCGGCGCCAGCTTTGGCTACAACAACCTGGTGAGCGATATGCGCAGCCTGGCCATCATGCGCGAAACCCACGCCCCCGTGGTATTCGACGCCACCCACTCGGTGCAGCTGCCCGGCGGCCAGGGCACCAGCAGCGGCGGCCAGCGCGAGATGGTGCCGGTGCTGGCACGCGCAGCCGTCGCCGTGGGCGTGGCTGGCGTGTTCATGGAAACCCACCCGGACCCGAGCAAGGCCATGAGCGACGGCCCGAACGCGGTGCCGCTGAAACACATGCGCGCCCTGCTGGAAACGCTGGTGGCGCTGGACCGTGTGACCAAGAAAAACGGCTACCTGGAAAACAGCTTTTCCGCATAACGGATGGCAAACGGCGGTTACGTACCCTGAACAATCGCCAAGCCACCGGTTACACAGCCCCAAGGCATGCAAAAATCCAATGTTGAGCTCCTGGCCCCAAGCCACGCCCGATTTTTATTTAACTAGGAAGACAAAAAATGAGTGCAATTGTTGACATCGTCGCCCGTGAAATCCTGGATTCGCGCGGTAACCCGACCGTGGAATGTGATGTGTTGCTGGAATCCGGCACCATGGGCCGTGCGGCTGTGCCATCCGGCGCATCCACCGGTTCGCGCGAAGCCATTGAGCTGCGCGATGGCGACAAGAAGCGCTACCTGGGCAAGGGCGTGCTCAAGGCCGTTGAAAACATCAACACCGAAATCGCCGAAGCCGTGCTGGGCCTGGACGCTGCTGAACAAGCCTTCCTGGACAAGACGCTGATCGACCTGGACGGCACCGAAAACAAATCCCGCCTGGGCGCCAACGCCATGCTGGCCGTCTCCATGGCCGTGGCCCGCGCTGCAGCTGAAGAGTCCGGTCTGCCCCTGTACCGCTACTTCGGCGGCATGGGCGGCATGCAACTGCCTGTGCCGATGATGAACGTCATCAACGGCGGCGCACACGCCAACAACAGCCTGGACTTGCAAGAGTTCATGATCATTCCGGTCGGCGCTCCCAGCTTCCGCGAAGCCCTGCGCTACGGTGCCGAAGTGTTCCACGCGCTGAAGAAGATCCTGCACGACAAGCACATCAGCACCGCCGTGGGCGATGAAGGTGGATTTGCGCCCAGCGTGGAAAACCACGAAGCCGCCATCCAGCTGATCCTGGAAGCCATCTCCCTGGCCGGCTACACCGCCGGTGAAGACATCGTGCTGGGCCTGGACTGCGCCGCAAGCGAGTTCTACAAAGACGGCCAGTACGTGCTGGAAGGCGAAGGAGGCATCAAGCTGTCGGCCGCCCAATGGACCGACATGCTGGCCACCTGGTGCGACAAGTACCCCATCATCAGCATCGAAGACGGCATGGCCGAAGGCGACTGGGACGGCTGGAAACTGCTGACCGACCGCCTGGGCAAGAAGGTGCAGATCGTGGGTGACGACCTGTTCGTCACCAACACCAAGATCCTGCAAGAAGGCATCGACAAGGGCATCGCCAACTCGATCCTGATCAAGATCAACCAGATCGGCACCCTGACCGAAACCTTCGCCGCCATCGAAATGGCCAAGCGCGCTGGCTACACCGCCGTGATCTCGCACCGCTCGGGCGAAACCGAAGACTCGACGATTGCCGACATCGCTGTGGGCACCAATGCCGGCCAGATCAAGACCGGTTCGCTGAGCCGTTCCGACCGCATGGCCAAGTACAACCAGCTGCTGCGCATAGAAGAAGACCTGGGCGATGTGGCCACCTACCCCGGTCGCAAAGCTTTCTACAACCTGAAGTAATGCTGGCCTGCCGGCTCGACGCCCACGCTCGCACCCTGCTTGCAGGGCTCGTGGGGTGTCGCGCTGGCATGACTGCGTTTTAGGCGCAACACCATGGGCTCACGCATCGTTCCTGTCATCCTGCTGGCTTTGCTGGGCATGCTGCATGCGCAGCTCTGGCTGGGACGCGGCAGCCTGCCCGAGGTAAACCGCTTGCAGCAAAAGCTGGAGTCGCTGCGCGAGCACAATGCGGCCGCCCAGACGGCGAACGACCAGCTGAGTGCCGAGGTGCGCGACCTCAAGGAAGGCCTGGAAATGGTCGAGGAACGTGCCCGCTTCGAACTGGGCATGGTCAAGGCCAACGAAATCTTCGTGCACATCACCGCTCCACGCATGCCCCGCTGATTGCGGCCCCCAACAGTGTTGAAAATCGCCTTGCTGGGCGCAGAAAGCACGGGCAAAACACAGCTGGCCCAGGCCCTGGCGGATAGCTTGCGTGCCCGCGGCCACAGCGTCGCCTTGGTACCTGAATGGCTGCGCACCTGGTGCGACCAAGCCGAACGCACACCCCACGCTGATGAACAACAGGCCATCGCACTCACACAAGCAGCCCATATCGCGCAAGTGCCCACCAATACCGAATACTTGTTGGCCGACACCACGGCCTTGATGACCGCCGTCTACAGCGATCTGCTATTTAACGATGACACGCTCTACCCCCTGGCCTGGGAGCTGCAGCGCGGCTTCGACATGACGCTGATCACCGGGCTGGACCTACCCTGGGTTGCCGACGGCCTGCAGCGCGACGGCCAGCACATGCGTGAACCCGTGGATGCCCGGCTGCGTACAGCCCTGGCGCGCGGCGGCATTCCCTACCAAGTGGTCTATGGCCGAGGCAGCGCACGCACCGTCAACGCTTTGCGCGCTATTGATTCAATAGCTGGTAGCGCAGATAGATCCAACGCTGACAGCGTATTTTCCTCACAAAAACCGTGGACCTGGAACTGCGAGAAATGCAGTGACCCAGTCTGCGAACACCGGCTGTTCAGCGATTTACTGAACCGCTGACGGCCCCGGCGGGGTCGCGTCGGGCGTAGTGAACAGCTGTGCCGCGTCCACCGGATCAAAGCGGTACTGCTTGCCGCAGAACTCGCAAGCCACCTCCACCTGTCCGCTTTCAGCCAAGATGCTCTCCACCTCGTCCGTGCCCAGGCTGCGTATCATCGCGCCCACGCGCTCGCGGCTGCAGGTGCAGGCAAATTTGGGAGCTGTCGGCCCCATGTGCGGGCTGAACATCAGCACCTGCTCTTCCCAGAACAGGCGGCGCAAAATGGTGTCCACATCCAGCGTCAGCAGCTCTTCGCGCTTCAGGGTGCTGGCCAGGTGGGCAATGCGGTTGTAGTGCTCGCTCTGGCCTATTTCGTCCTCGTTCTCCTGGCTCACCAGGCTGCCGGCCAGGTTCTTCTCGCCCTTGACCGGCAGGCGCTGGATCAGCAGGCCGGCTGCCACCTGCTCGTCGGCCGCCAGCACCATCAGCGTGTCCAGCTGCTCGCTTTGCAGCATGTAGTGCTGCAGCACATCGCTGAGCTTCTCCAGCTTTTCCTTGCGGTCACCAAATAGCGGCACCACGCCCTGGTAAGGCTGCTGTCCAGGGAACTTGTCCTTGGGGTCCAGGGTGATGGCGCATCGGCCTTCGTTGTTGACATTGACCATCTGGCTCAAACTGGCACCCACTGGCACCTCGCCCATCACGCTGGCAGTGGTGCGCAGGCTCAGATCGGGCTGTACCTCGACCACCGCCACCTTGACCGGACCGTCGCCAAAAATCTGCAGCACCACGGCGCCGTTGAACTTGATGTTGGACTGCATCAACACGCCCGCCGCCGTCATTTCACCCAGCAACTCGGCCACAGGTGCGGCATACGGCCCCGAGGTGGTATTGGAGGCCCGGCGCTGCAGGATTTCCTGCCAGGCGTCGGTAAGGCGCACGATGCAACCGCGTACGGGCAGGCCGTCGAATAAGAATTTGTGGAGTTCAGACACTGTGTTTCCCTAACAATTGCATTTCTAGATATGGCGACGACTTACAACGAAGCAAGCCCAGACAACGGGCTGAACGCGCCCACACCAGAGATACCACAGAACCGGCTTTGCCGGGCTGTAGGTATCGCCCCCTGCAAGGGGGTTGGCGGAAACGCGAAGCGTGGAGCCTGGGGGTATACGCATAATTGTAGGTATGGAACTTCGAACCCGCGCACTGCAGGCCCTGTGCCTTTCTGATCCGCAAGAAAAAGTAGCCGCAGCACAATTGCTGCAAGCGCAGGCAGCTACTCTTTCAATAGCAGACGAGACACAAGCCCCGACTACCCCGGTACCCGGGCGCCCGGTCCGTCCGCTGCTGGTGGAACGCGTGACCAAGCCCCAACGTTCACCCTTCACCACCGACGGCCTGGCCACCCTGCTGCACACCGTGGCACATATCGAGTTCAACGCCATCAACCTAGCCCTGGACGCTGCCTGGCGCTTTGATGGCATGCCCGACGCCTACTACCGCGACTGGGTGCGTGTGGCCGCCGAAGAGGCCCTGCACTTCCAGCTGCTGCGCGGCCTGTTGCAAGAGCTGGCAGATGGCGAGCAGCGTTGGGACTACGGCGACTTCTCGGCCCACGACGGCCTGTGGACAGTCTGCGCCGCCACGGCGGTGGATGTGGTGGCCCGCATGGCTCTGGTGCCGCGTACGCTGGAGGCGCGCGGACTGGACGCCACGCCGCTGATACAGGCCAAGCTGCGACGCGTGAATACTCCCCCTGCGCAGCGTGCGGTGGACATCTTGGATACCATTTTGCGCGACGAGATCGGCCATGTGGCCGTGGGCAACCGCTGGTACCGCTGGCTGTGCGAGCGCGACGGACTGGACCCCATCGCCCATTACCGCCTGCTGCTGGACCGCTACGCCGCACCGCAGCCCAAGCCCCCGTTCAACACCGATGCCCGGCGGCAAGCCGGCTTCACCGATGCCGAACTGGCCGTGTTGCTACAGTAATTGCACATCCAAGCCATTGGATGTACGCTGAAAGCTCGGCGGCGATCGCATACACGTTACGATAGACCGAGACTGCCCACACTCGCACACCCAGACATGCCCCCATCAGACACCCCCTCCACACCGGCAACGCCTGATATCGGCGGCGCCATTGTGATTGCACGCCAGCCCATCATGGACGCCCAGCGCGCCGTGACGGCCTACGAACTATTCGACCGCTCCACGGCGCACCACAATGCCGCCAGCGACGTTGCACTGATCTTCAACGCCATGACCCACACCGGCATGGATTCGCTGATCGGCAAAGTCACCATTTTTGTCAACTGCACGTACGAAAGTTTGGCTGGCGGACACCTGGATCTGGTGCAGCCGGACAAGGTGGTGCTGGAAGTCGGACCCGTGCCCGGCCATGCGCCGGATGAAATCGCAGCACGCCAGCACACGCTGCAAGAGCTGCGCAAACGCGGCTTCCGGCTGGCCTTCAACCACACGGTGCTGGCACCGGTCTATGCCGGATGGCAGCCCTTGGCCGATTTCGTCAAGCTGGACCTGCGCGCTCTCAAGCCCGAGCAGTTGCAAGCCATTGTGCAGGCGGTCAAAACCCGCACCAAGGCCGCCATCGTGGCCGAGAAGATCGAAACCGAAGCCCAGTTCGCCACCATGGCCAGCTATGGAGCCACCCTGTTCCAAGGCTACTGGTTTGCCCGGCCCGATGTCATCAAGACCAAGGTCGTCACACCCGCCCAGGCCCATGTGCTGCAGCTGATCAATCTGGTGCGCAACCAGGCCGCGACCGAGGAGATCGAAAAAGTCCTGAAGGCCGATGCCATCCTGGGCTTCAACCTGTTGCGCCTGATCAACTCGGCCAGCTTTGGCCTGAACAACGAGATCACCTCCTTCCGCCAGGCGGTGATGTTGATGGGCCTGAAAAAGCTGTTCCGCTGGGCAGCCCTGTTACTGACCTCGGCCCGAGCCGACGGCACAGCCGCCGCCGTAGGAACCACCGCCGTGGTGCGCGGACGCATGATGGAGCTGCTGGCCACTGGCACTCTGACGCCCGAGGAGTGCGACGGGGCTTTCGTGGTGGGCATTTTCTCGCTGCTTGACGTGATGCTGGGCATCCCCATGGAGCAGGCGCTGGACCTGTTGTCGTTGCCACCGGCCGTGAACGAAGCCCTGCGTAGCGGCACCGGCATCTATGGCTCCATGCTGGCGCTGACCAAAGCCTGTGAAAACAACGACGACGACGCTTTCAACGCAGCGGCACACTCCTTGCACTTCACCAACCACCATATCAATATGGCGCACATGGAGGCCATGGTCTGGGCCGACGGGCTCATGACCTAGCTCACATCCTGATACAAAGCCCCCTTTCGGTCGCAAGCCTCCTTAAAATCGATTACAAACCGACCTTTTTTACCTTGAGTGTTCCTTCAGCCGCCATGTCCACCATTCCCGACCAGCTCCACAGCCTCACGCAGTCCCAAGACGAAGCTCTGGAAAACCGGGTACGCATAGCGCGCCAAGCCATCGTGGACGAAAACCGTGTGGTGTTCGGCTACGAGCTGTTTGACCGCTCCCAGCCCACCGAAGGCTATTCGGCAGATTCCGATGCAGCTTTGCTGGTCAACGCCCTTTCATTCACCGATACCGAAGCCCTGGTGGGCAAAAAGCTGGTCTTTATCAACTGCACGCTGCAGAGTCTGACCGGCGGCCATCTGGAGCTGGTCCACCCCGACAAAGTGGTACTGGAAGTCCCACCCGTACCCGGCAACGTGGTGGAAGAGATAGAACGCCACGCCTTGGTGTTACAAGATCTGCACAAACGCGGCTTTCGTTTCGCCTTCAACCATACGGTACTCACAAAGGGTTACGCATCCTGGCGTCTGTTGGCCTCGTATGTGAAGCTGGACATGACGGCTCTCAAGCCAGAGATGGTGGAGCCTTTCGTACAGTTCGCCAACAAAAACACCAAGGCCATGCTGGTCGCCGAAAAGGTGGAAACCGCCGCCCAGCACAAAACCCTGGCCGGCTATGGCATCAAGCTGTTCCAGGGCTACTGGTTCTCCAAGCCCGCCCTGGTCGCTGCGCAAACCGTGCGCCCCTCGCAGGCCACCATACTGCAGCTGATCAACCTGGTACGCAAACACGGAGAGGTCAACGAAATTGAGGAATTGCTCAAGCGCGACCCCACCTTGTCTTTCAATCTGCTGCGCTTCATCAACTCTTCCGGCTTCGGGCTGAGCTGTGAAGTCACCTCGTTCCGCCATGCGGTGATGATTCTGGGCATGAAGAAGCTCTACCGCTGGGCCTCGCTGCTGCTGACGACTTCGCGCGGTGAAGGTGGCGCCCCTCCCGCCGTGGGACAAACCGCCGTGGTGCGCGGCCGCCTGATGGAGCTGCTGGCCGCCGAAATGTTGACCGCCGAAGAATGCGACAACGCCTTCGTGGTCGGCGTTTTCTCGCTGGCCGACGTGATGCTGGGCATGCCGCTGGCCAAGGCGCTGGAGTCTGTCGCCCTGCCCCAGCCAGTGCTGGACGCCCTGCTGTACCGCACAGGGGTTTTCGCCCCTTTCCTGGCGCTGACCGAGGCCTGCGAAAACGGTGACGACACCCAATTTGCCCGCAATGCCGAAGAACTGCACCTGTCGAACAAACAGGTCAATTGGGCCCATCTGCAGGCCCTGGCCTGGGCAGACGCCGTCGGCGCCTGAGCTTGTCCGTCTGCCAGTCCAGGCGGTTTTTAATGCGCTGCGGTGAATCTGGTCGCGCTGCAGCGACTTGAGCAAGGCTTTGAACTTGCCCTGATCAAGGCCTTCGGCGCCCCGGCGCTAGGTGAACTCGAAAAACTCAGCTCCCGGCCAGTTTTCCGTGGCCGCCAGCAGGTCATCGCAAGCCAGGCGATGCGGCCAACGGCCCCCACTCATGCGCCGCGAAACGGCCGGGCGCACAGCAGAACTCCAGCGAACCCGTCTACGATCCAGCATCTGCACACGCAGCGTCACCGACCGGGGCCGCATACGCCCCATCTGGAGGAGGAAAACCTATGCAAGCATTGCGCGGACTGGCCTTTTTGCTGCTGGTGCAGGCTCTGGGCGAGGGCATCACCCACAGCCTCGGCCTGCCCTTCCCGGGGCCGGTGGTGGGGCTGGTGATTTTGCTGCCGGCCCTGGGCTGGGCCCGGGTGCGCGAACCCATCGCCGCCATGGCCGAGCTGCTGCTGGGCCATCTGTCGCTGCTGTTTGTGCCGGTGGGCGTGGGCGTCATCACCCATTTGCAGCTGGTGTCGCAATACGGGGCGCAGCTGCTGGTAGTGATCGTGCTGTCTACCTGGGTCGGCCTGGCGGTGACGGCCCTGGTGCTGCGCCAGTTGCTGCGGGAGGAGCCCACGCAAGAAAAGCCCGCGCAGGAAAACATCCATGGCTGACTTCGTCCAACTCTGGGTCTACCTGGCCACCACGCCACTGTTTGGCCTGACGGCCACCTTGCTCACCTATGTGACCGCGCAGGCGTTTTACGAACGCATGGGCCGCGCACCCTGGGCCAACCCGGTACTGTGGTCGGTGGTGCTGCTGGGCTGCGTGCTGGTCGCCACGCGCACGCCCTACCCGAGCTACTTTGCGGGGGCCCAGTTCATCCATGTGCTGCTGGGCCCGGCCGTGGTGGCGCTAGCCTGGCCGTTGTGGCTGCGCCGCCACGAGGTGCGCCAACGCGGCGTGGCCTTGACCCTGGCAGTGCTGGCTGGTGGCCTAGCAGCGGCTGCCAGTGCGGTGGCCATGGCCTGGGCCCTGGGCATGCCGGACGACGTGGTGCGCTCGCTGGCGCCCAAGTCGGTCACGGCCCCCGTGGCCATGGGGATTGCCGAGCGCATTGGCGGCGTGCCTGCACTGTCCGCCGTGTTTGCGGTGCTGACCGGCCTCGTCGGCGCCTTGTCAGGCAAGTACCTGTTCAATCTGCTGGGAATCAACAGCTGGGCCGTGCGCGGCCTGGCGCTGGGCACGGCATCGCACGGAATAGGTGCCGCCAGGGCCTTGCAGGTCCACCCCGATGCAGGCGCCTACGCCGGCATTGCGCTGGGCATGCAGGCGATTTTGTCCTCGGTGCTGATGCCGCTGGTCTTCGGCTGGTGGACTTGAGGCTGTTTAGGAAAAATACTTTTTAGAGCTCTAGCGCAGGTATTACTTGCGCTAGCAGCTATAAAAACAATAGTAATCAGTGGGTCCGTGGTGCGGGCAAAGTACGCAGCACGGATTGCAGTATTTCTTCCGACAGAGCCGCATCGTCCACCGCGCGGGCCAGCACCACGGCCCCCACCATGCTGGCGTACAGGGCTAACGCCTTTTCACGCTGGGCCGCCTTTGAACGGCCGGGCATCCAATGGACCAAGATCTCCACCATGGCGCTGATGCCAACGGTGACGGCACGCCGCACCGGGCCGGCCTGACGGGCCGCATCGGCGCCCAGGGCGGCCGCCAGGCACCCCCGGCCTGGCGCATCGCGGTGCGCAGCCGACAAATAGCCGCGCGCGATGCTCTCCAAAGGCTGTGCACCGCCAGCCTCAGCCAGTTGCTGCCACCAGACGGCGCCATCGACCAAAGCACGGGCGCTGGCCTGGGCCATCAGATCCTCCTTTGACGCGAATTGGCCGTAAAAGCCGCCGTGGGTCAGCCCGGCGGTCTTCATGATGTCGGCCACGCCCACACCGTCAAAGCCACGTTCGCGGAACAGCTGTGCGGCCACGGTCAACACACGTTCGCGGTTTTCGGCGGCTTGTTCTCGGCTGACTTTCATGGCGGACTTTCACAAAAACGGTAGATGCTTGACATTTTAAATGACGATAAACATATAATTCAATCATGACGAACGTCATATAACCAACCACTCAAGGACTTTTCACCATGACAGCAAACACCTCTCTCGGCACCGCCCTGGTCACAGGCGCATCCAGCGGCATCGGTGCCGTTTACGCAGACCGCCTGGCACGGCGCGGCTATCAACTGGTACTGGTTGCACGCGACCATACCCGGCTGGAAGCCCTTGCCGAGCGCCTGCGCAGCCAGACCGGCGTACGCGTGGAAGTACTGGCCGCCGACCTCAACGCCCCGGCCGAGCTGGCCCTAGTGGAACAACGCCTGCGCACAGACAGCGCAATCAGCCTGCTGGTCAACAACGCAGGCGTGGCCAGCATGGGCCCGCTGGTCAGCTCGGACATCGCCAGCGTGGACAAGATGCTGCAACTCAACGTCGTGGCGCTGACCCGCCTGGCCGCCGCCGCGCTGGCTGGCTTTGTGCCGCGCGGCAAGGGCATTCTGGTGAACATCGGCTCGGTCGTCTCTCTGGCGCCCGAGACCTTCAACGCCAGTTATGCCGCCACCAAGGCCTATGTACTCAGCCTGTCCCAAAGCCTGCAGGCCGAAGCCGGCCCCAGCGGCGTACAAGTGCAGGCCGTGTTGCCCGGCGCCACCCGCACGGAGATCTGGGACCGCGCCGGCTTCAGTGTGGACCAGTTGCCCGCAGAGATAGTGATGGACACGGACAAGCTGGTGGACGCGGCCCTGCTTGGCATGGACCGGCAAGAACGCGTAACCATTCCGTCGCTACCGAATGCCGCCGACTGGGACGCCTTCATGGCCGCCCGCGCCGCGCTGGGGCCTAACCTGTCGCACAGCCAACCGGCCCCCCGCTACCGCGCATAACGCTACTGTTTGAATAGCTTCCAGCGCAGATAGACCGTGCGCTGGAAAGCCATATGACTTCGGATAAAAAGATGCGCACGGCTCACGCACAATAAGCGCTGCGTTGCACATACTTGTCGTCACCCTCCCTTTTCCACTGGCACTGGCCCAGCTTTGGCGCCGACAACGGACGCATCGCCCGCATCATCCTGGTGACTACGGTCGTAGCCTTAGAACCTCACGATCTGACGGCCGCGCCGATTTCAACCTAACATAGGTCTCCCTTGCGCCCGAGGTCCGGGCGCGTCAGCCAAGGAACGGTATGAAAGTAGCAATCATGGGTGCGGGCGGTGTAGGCGGCTATTTCGGGGCTCGGCTGGCGCACAGTGGCTGCGACGTGCACTTCATCGCCCGTGGCGCCCACGGTGCCGCCCTGCGCAGCCAGGGCCTGCAACTCAACAGTGCCCTGGGCGACTTGCATCTAAAGGACCTGCAGGTCACGGAAACGCCCCAGGGCGTAGGCGTGGCGGACGTGGTGCTGTTCGGCGTGAAGCTATGGGACACCGAAGCCGCGGCTGAGGCCATACGCCCGCTGGTCGGGCCGCACACGGCGGTCATCTCGTTCCAGAACGGCGTGGTCAAGGACGATATTTTGCGCAGCGTGCTGGGCCCGCAGGTGGTGGCCGGGGGCGTTTGCTACATCGCCGCCACGATTGCCGCGCCGGGCGTGATCGCGCACACGGGTGTGTTGCAAAAGCTGGTGTTTGGAGAATACGACGGCAGCCGCTCGGCCCGACTGGAGGCATTTCTGCAGGCCTGCCAAGGCGCCGGCATTGAGGCCGAGATCAGCGCCGATATCCGCAAGACGATCTGGGAAAAGTTCGTGATGCTGGTGGGTTTGTCGGCCACCACCGCCGCAACCCGCCTACCCATAGGCCGGGTGCGCAGCCACCCGCAGTCACGCCGCGTGCTGCAGCAGATCATGGAAGAAGTGGTGGCGGTAGGCCTGGCGCAGGGCGTACCCCTGGCACCCGATTTCGCGGCCGACCGGCTGCGCTTTTGCGACCAGTTGCCGGCGGCCATGACCTCCTCCATGGCACACGATTTGGAGCGCGGCAACCCGCTGGAGGTGCGCTGGCTCAGCGGTGATGTGGCCCGGCGCGGCGCCGAGCTGGGTGTGCCCACACCGGCGAATGCGCTGGTGCACGGCATCCTGGCCCTGCATGCCGAGGGCCGCAAGGTCTGAGCTCAGGGCGTATCAGGCAGCGGCAGCTTGGCCGTTACGCACTGGATGCCTGTCAGGCCGGCGCTGGCGCTGCCCACGGTCTGGCAGGCAATCGCCCGACCGGAAGACGGATCATGGAACCAGGCCACACTGGACGACCCACTGGCCGAAGTACCCATGGGCACATAGCTGGGGTTGGCACGGATCTGCGAATGCGCAGCCGGCACCCAGGACGACAGCAGCACAGCGCCGCTGACCCCTACGGCGGCCAGCAGACCCAACAACGATCGCTTCATGGAGTGCTCCTTCAATAATTGGGGCCAGGCCGCGCCCCGCGCAGTCCGGCCCTGGATATGAATAAAAATGGCTCTAGCGCAGGAAATATCTGCGCTAGACGCTACTGAATATATAGCAGACAGATAGCCGAAAACCGCTACCGGCTTACAGCTTTACGAAGCCAAATACGGGCGGATTCATACCGCAGCTGTGGGTTGCAATGTCCTCCCCCACCTTGCCACTGGCGTTCACCGAGAACTTGGACTTGGCAGTGCCGGCCACCACCAGCGGCGCCGTGAGGTTCAGCCCATTGGTGCTGCTGGTGCTGTCGGGCTGCACAAAGGTATTGCCGCCGGTGCCGGCCAGGGCGTTGGTGGTCAGGTACAGGTAGACCACGTCCGCCACGGGCACACCGGGCGTGATCACGCTGCCGTTGACGCTGGGGTCGGTGCCGGTGCAGGCGGTGGTGCCCGCCACGTCCGGGGTGCTGGTCTTGCCGCTGTTGTCCGCACGGCAGACGTCAGCCGAATATTCCGTCGCGGCCTGGCACCAGCCCGAAGTGCTGCTGGGCGTGAACTTGATGATGTCCGCCATCTTGATGATGACGCAGTTGTACGTGCCATCCGGCGGGTTGCCGCTGCCCAAGGTGGGAGCACTAAGGAAATCCACCTCGGTCGCCGTTGCACTACTGAAAACGGTGATGGGGCTGGAACACAGCGGGCTGGTGGAAAGCATCACACCATAGACCTTGAGCTTGAGCGCGCTGGCGTCCAGCGCCATTGCCTGGGTGCACAGCAGTGCCAGGCTGATCAAGACGTAGCGGGTGTATTGGGTGTAGCGGGTGGATTGCATGGCCATACTCCTTGCGGCTAGCTGCCGGAACCAACGATCGTCAGCTTGTCCGGCGTGCTGGTGGCCGAACTGCCACCTCCACCACAAGCCGCTAGGCCCAACGCCATAAGGAACATACAGAGCATCGTCGCAACAACTTTCAACATAAGGCCTCCTTTAAGGTGCTTGCACTTTGCTCCCTAGCCCTCTCTTGCGCAAGATGGGGCTTACGTTAAAAAGTGCCGCTCACCCCCCACGCCTACCGCAACGCAAGCCAGAACACCAGCCCGCCCGCGCCCAACACCAGCAACGCGTTCACCCGGGCCCAGAACACCAGCACCAGGGTGGACAAAGCCGCCACGGCCCAGGCCCACACTCCGCCCTCGGCTGCGCGCAGCACGGTGCAGGACGCGGCCAGGATCATGCCCGCGGCCACCGGTGCCAGCCCGGACTCGATGGCCCGCACCAGCATATGGCCCCGGTAACGCGACCACACATGGGCAAGGCCGTAGACCAGCACCGAACTGGGCAGAAAGATCGCCGCCGACGCCACCAAAGCACCCCACAGCCCAGCCACATGCCAGCCCACCAGGGTTACCAGCAGCGAGCCCGGCCCGGGCGTGATGCGCGACAGGGCGAACAGGTCCAGAAACTGCCCGTCATTCATCCAGCCCTGCACCGCCACCGATTGGCGGTGGATGTCGGCCACGATGCTCTGGCCACCACCCACCGTCAGGAAGGACAGCGGCACAAACACTGCCAGCAAATCGCCCAGCAGCTGCAAATTCATGGCGTGGCACCTTCACGACTCTCAGCGCGGATGCGCAGCCAGGCCAGGCCGACGGAGAGCGGCACCATGCAGCCCACCACCCACAGCAGCGGCAGATGCCAGAAGAAGATGGCCACAAAAGTCACCGCCAGAATGCCCGCGCGCAACCAGCCCTTGGCCGCATGCCGGGCCGCGCGCAAGCCGGTCTGCAGCGACAGGCCCACGGCAGCCGCCGCAACGCCGGCCAGCACCAAATGCACCGCATGCACATCGCCCAGGCTGGAGAACGCGCTGGCCAGCACCATGGCCAAGGCCATGGACGGCAGCACGATGCCACAGGCTGCCGCCAGCGCGCCTGCGCCACCGTGCAGCTGGTAGCCGATCCAGATGGCCAGGTTCACCACGTTCACGCCCGGAAAGGCCTGCGCCAGAGCCAGGCCGTTGAGGAACTCCGCCTCGGTCAGCCAGGCGCGGCGCTGCACGAATTCGCGCAGCATCCAGCCACTGAGGCCGCCACCAAAGCTGGTCAAACCGATCTTGGAAAAAGCGCAGAAGATGCCGCGCAGTGTGGGCGCGTTGCTGGAATCTGGATGCACGTTCTTGAACCAGAAGTGGACGGAAAAAGATTGTAGAAGCGCCCTGGCGAGCGCCCGCAGGCCATGCACAACTTTACCGTTCAGCGCACTGTTTATCTGCGCTAATAGCTACGAAATAAATAGCAAAAGAATCAAAACCCCAGGCTGTAGCGCAGTTGCACAAAGGTCTCGCCCGGGTTAGGTTGGCGCAGGCCGGCGTTGGACACATGCTTCACATACACACCCAGGCTGTGGCGCTGTTGGGCGCCAAAGTTGCGGCCCAGGCCCAGGTGGTCGCTGAAGTTCCACTGCGTGCTGAAGTGGCCCGACGGCGTGTAATAGGTTTTGTCCAGGTATGACAAGCCCACGCCAGCCTCTACAAACCAGGGCGATTGCCCGCCGTCAAAGCGATAGCGGAACATGGGCACCAGGCCGATCTGGGCGTAATGCCGGTCCTGTCCCACCGTGGCATCGGCGTTCCACTGGCTCACATATACATCCCAGGCACCGGTGATGCGTCCATCCCAAAAGCTGCTTTGCATGGGCCAGCGCCAGCCCAGCGTGGCGGTGCGGGTGGTGATGCCGCTGCGCAAGTTTTGCCCAGCCTCGGCATAGATGGATGCAGGTTCTGCAGCGGCCGCCTTGTCGGCCGCGAGGATGAGCAACCAGGGCAAGAGTGCGGTACCGAGCAGTTGGCGCCATAGTTTGCGGTGCGGGCGGTACGGCAGCGCGAAAAGGTGTGGTTTCAGCATTTTTGTTGTTCTCCCGGCGGCACGTGACGGACTGCCAACGCCTACTCTGTCGATGCGATGTTTGGATAAATTGTGCCCTGGCCGGCTGCCTTAGAAGTAACTATCGCTCCATCGCCCTGCACATGGTGCAGCTATCGCAGCCCCGTCTGCAACGGCTGCAAAGCCTGCGCTACAGTGTTGGGCTAGAAGGTGTTGGATTGGTGGGCGGTGCCGGCCTGGCAACGCACCATCGGCTCAAATAAGCGCAGCCGCCGTGCGCTGCACATAGCGTTCAAAGTCCTGGACCGGCAAGGCCGGGCTGAACAGATAACCCTGGTAGGAATGGCAGCCATAGCGGGCCAGCCAGTCTTTCTGGGCCTGTGTTTCCACCCCTTCGGCCATTACCTCCAGCCCCAGGTTTTGCGCCAGGGCCACCACGGTACGCGCAATCGCCGCGTCGCTGGGGTCTATCAGCACATCGCGCACAAAGGACTGGTCGATCTTCAGCTGGTGCAGCGGCAGCCGCTTGAGATAGGACAGCGAGGAATAGCCGGTACCAAAGTCGTCCAGTGAAAAGCCAATGCCGCGCGCGCGCAGCATGGCCATCTTGTGCACCAGGTCTTCGAGGTTGTCCACCAGCATGCTCTCGGTCAGCTCCAGCTTCAGACGCTTAGGGTTGGCCCCGGTGGCGCTCAGCAAGTCCAGCAGATCCTGGGCAAACTCAGGCTCGCGGAACTGCCGGGCACTGACGTTCACCGCCAACACCAGGTTGCCCAACAGAGGGTGCGGAGCCCAGGCCACCAGCTGTGCACAGGCGGTCTCCAGCACCCAGCGGCCCAGGGTCAGGATGTGGCCGGTCTCCTCCGCCAGGGGGATGAAGTCAGCAGGCGACACCCGGCCGCGCTGCGGATGCGGCCAGCGCAGCAAGGCCTCGGCTCCGGTGACTTGGCCGTGCGCATCCAGCTGCGGCTGGTAGAAGAGCAGAAACTGGCCCAGCACCAGGGCCTGGCGCAAGTCGCCCTCCAGCTCCGCGCGCGCATTCACCGCCGCCTGCATGGCCGGGTCGAAAAACCGCAGCGCATTGCGGCCCTGGGCTTTGGCCTGGTACATGGCCATGTCGGCCTGCTTGAGCAGCTCGTCCATAGGCAGGGTCTGGCCGTGGAACAAGGCCACGCCCAGGCTGGCCGTGCTGTTGAAGTCCAGCTCGCCCAGGCTGTAGGGCCGGTTCAGCACGGTGACGATTTTTTCCGCCACGGACTTGGCGACAGCGGCCGCCATTTCCGAGCTGGCCTCCAGGTCTTCCAGCATGACCAGGAATTCATCGCCGCCCAGCCGGGCCACGGTGTCGCTGTCGCGCACGCAGTGCACCAGCCGCAGCGCCACTTGCTGCAGCAGCACGTCACCTTTTTCATGGCCCCGGGTGTCGTTCAGGGTTTTGAAGTTGTCCAGGTCTATGTAGAGCAAGGCACCGGTGCGCTTGCTGCGCTCACTGGCAGCCAGCGCACGGTGCAGGCGGTCCATGAGCAGCCGGCGGTTGGGTAGATTGGTCAGCGGGTCGAAGAAGGCCAGCTGGCGAATCTTGTCCTCGGCCATCTTGCGCTGGGTGATGTCTACCACGGTGGCGACGTAGTGGCTCAGGCCGCCTATGCCATCCAGCACCGCGCTGATGCTGACCCACTGCGGAAAGCGTTCGCCGTTCTGGCGCCGGCTCCAGATTTCACCCACCCACTGGCCCTTGCGCGCCAAATCCTGCTGGATGCCGCCAAAGTAGGCCTCGCCATTCGGCTCGGCGTTCAGAAAAGCCAGCGTCTGGCCCAGGCACTCCGCCTCGCTATAGCCCATGCTCTGGGTGAAGGCCTTGTTCACCCGCTGTATCACCTGTTTGGCATTGGTCACCACCACGCCGACCTGGGCCTCAAAAGCCACGGCGGCGATGCGCAACTCGGATTCGGCCCGTACCCGGTCGGACAGATCTATATCGATGCAGAACATCTCGGCCGGCTGGCCCGGCGTCTGTACATAGGCGTGGCTGGAAAACACGGGTACGCGGCTACCGTCCTTGCGCATCAGCGACAACTCGCCCGCTGGAATGGCCTGCTGGGTGGCGAACATCTGCTGCATGGCCTGGCGCACGCCATCGCGCATTTCAAGCGGAATGATGAGATCGGTGAGGTTACGGCCCAGCACTTCGTCGGCCGCGTAGCCATAAAGCTGCTCGGAGGCCTTGTTCCAGTAGCGCGTCGTGCCATCGGCCGCATAGGCCTGGACCGAAACCGAGGGGATATCCATCAACAGGCTGCGCAAGCGGTTCTCGGAGTCGCGCAGGGCTTGTTCACGGGCTTCGCGGTCCAGCCCCTCCTGGATCAGCAGCCCCAGGAACACCATGGCCGGCGTCATCACGGCAACCAGGGCCAGCCCGACGACGAGCAACTCATCCGCCGGTGGATGGGCCGGCACAAGCCACATGGAGCCCAAGGCCAGCAGTTGCTGCAGCAGGCCAAATACCAATAGCTGCCATACGTTCACACGGGCCCAGCCCCGGGCCACGGCGTAACGGTAGAGCAGACCCAAGCCAATGCTGGCGACGAGCAAAGGCAGGCCTATGGCATTGTCTGCCTGGCCAGGCAATTGGCCGTAGCCCACGGATATGGCGGCTGCCACCAGCGCAGCCAGCGGCCCGCCAAACAGGCCCACCGCGCCTAGCACCACGCAGCGCGCATCGACCACCAGCCCCGGCATGCTGGCCGACGGCGTGACTATGCCCAGCACACAGATACCGCCAAACAGCAGCCCGGTCACCAGTTGGCGAAGCACGCTGCGGGGCTTCCAGGCGCGTAGGTGCAGCCCCTGCAGCACACCCAGAACAAAGATCCAGGCAACCCCCTGGACCAGGTGAAGAACCATACACAGCCTCCAGCTTGGGCGTCGATCGGCGGTCCCAGGACATATCTCCAGGGCGCAGGCTGCTGGGAGCCCGGCCGGACCGACAACTTGCGGCTACTTTAGTGCCGTTTACTGGGGCTGAGAACTAAAACTTCATCCATAAGAACAATGCCCCGGTACGCAAGCACCGGGGCATTGTTTTTAAATCCCATACATCATCAAAATAGATAGCAGCCAGCGCAGGCATTACCTACGCTAGCGCCATATTTCACTCCAAACCCAGTTCCTGAATTTTGCGGGTAATGGTGTTGCGGCCAATGCCCAGCTTCTGGGCTGCCTCAATGCGACGGCCACGGGTGTTGTGCAGCGCGGTCAGGATCAGCTTGGACTCGAAGCGGCGCGTCAACACGTCCCACACGTCGTGGCGGTCGTTGGCCAGCAGTTCCTGGGCCTCGGCCTCCAGGCCCAGCTCCCAGGCGCTGACCGGGGCGGTGCTGGCCGGCGGCAGCGTGACGATGGCAGCATCGCTATCCAACGGAACGGCCTGCATACCGGCAATGTCATCCAGCGCCGACAGATCCGTCTCAGGATGCACGACCGGCGTGCTCACCACCATGCGCGGCAGGGCGTGACCCAGGCCGCTGGAAGGTGCCACCACGGCGCCGGTGATTTCAGGTGGCAAATCCTTGGGCTCGATCACCTGGGCCGGCGCCATGACGGTCAGCCAATGGCACAGGTTCTCCAGCTGCCGCACGTTGCCGGGAAACGGAAACAGGCCGATCTGAGCGAGCGCCGCATCGGAAATGCGCTTAGGCTCCACGCCCAGCTGCTTGGCGCTTTGCTGCAGGAAATGGCGTGTCAACATGGGCACGTCTTCGATGCGCTCGCGCAGCGCCGGCAGGCGCAGGCGGATCACGTTCAGGCGGTGGAACAAATCCTCACGGAACACGCCATCGCGCACGCGCTGCTCCAGATCCTGGTGGGTGGCGGCAATCACGCGGACCTGGGCCTTGACGGCGTTGTGGCCGCCCACACGGTAGAAGTGGCCGTCGCTCAGCACGCGCAACAAGCGGGTTTGCAGGTCGAACGGCATGTCGCCGATTTCATCCAGAAACAGCGTGCCACCATCGGCCTGCTCGAAGCGGCCCCGGCGCATGGTTTGCGCACCGGTGAAGGCACCGCGCTCATGGCCGAAGAGTTCACTCTCCAGCAGGTCCTTGGGGATGGCTGCGGTATTGATGGCCACGAACGGGCCGTTGGCACGTGGCGAGTGCTTGTGCAGTGCGCGCGCCACCAGCTCCTTGCCGGAGCCGGATTCGCCGGTGATCATCACCGTCACGTTGCTTTGGCTGAGCCGGCCGATGGCACGGAACACGTCCTGCATGGCGGGCGCCTGACCCAGCATCTCGGGGGTGTCGGCCATGCGTTCTTCAGCCACTTCCTCGCGCTGGCTTTCTTCCACCGCGCGGCGGATAAGCTCCACGGCCTTGGGCAAGTCAAAAGGCTTGGGCAGGTATTCGAAGGCGCCGCCCTGGAAGGCTGATACGGCACTGTCCAGGTCGGAGAACGCGGTCATGATGATGACCGGCAGGCCGGGGTGCTTGGCTTTGACCTTTTCCAGCAGGTCCAGGCCGGAACCACCTGGCATGCGGATGTCGCTCACCAGGATTTGAGGGCCGTCCTCTTCGCCATTTTCTTCCAGCGCCAGCAACACATCGCGCGGATTGGTAAAGCTGCGCGTGGGCAAGTCTTCACGCAGTAGCGCTTTTTCGAGAACGAAGCGTATGGATTGGTCGTCGTCTACTATCCAGATCGGCTTCATAAGAGAGGGCACCTCGGGTCAAGCTGCGTGAATCAATTTCTACGGCAGCGGTATTAATAATTTAAAGTCCGTTCGGCCCGGAACACTGTCACATTCGATCAAGCCATGGTGTTGCTGCACGAAGGTTTGCGCCAACGTCAGCCCCAGCCCGGAACCACCATCTCGCCCCGACACCAGCGGGTAAAAAATACGGTCCTTGATCGACTCCGGTACACCCGGGCCGTTGTCGATGACATGCAATTCCAGTGCCAATCGATAACGTTGTTTCCCAAACGTTACCTGGCGTGCAATACGCGAGAGAAAAGTGATCTGCGCGTCCCCTTCGGCAATGCGTTCACTCAAGGCCTGGGTTGCGTTATGGGCCACATTCAGCACCGCTTGGATGAGCTGTTCGCGGTCACCGCGAAACTCAGGAATCGACACATCGTATTCACGCTCAATCTTCAGCCCGCGCGGGAATTCGGCCAGTATCAGGGAGCGCACACGCTCGCAGATTTCGTGGATATTCACATCGCTGACCACGTGCGGACGGCGGTGCGGCGCCAGCAGCCGGTCCACCAGACTTTGCAGGCGGTCGGCCTCATGGATGATGACCTGGGTGTACTCAATCAGTTCGCGCGACTCGATCTCCATCTCCAGCAACTGGGCAGCGCCACGTATGCCGCCCAGCGGGTTCTTGATCTCGTGGGCCAGGTTACGGATGAGTTCCTTATTCGCCTGGGCCTGGTCGATCAAACGCTCCTCGCGGTCCTGCTTGGCCTGCTGCTCCTGCGGCAGCAACTCGATGATGACCTCGCCCGGACGCTCGGTCTGCGCCAGGATCACGTGTACCGGCACCGGTTCGTGGTTCAGGCGCTTGAGCCAGGCGTCGTAGCGCAGGGCCGCGAACTCATTGCTGCCGGCCCCCTCCAACGCGTTCTGCAAAATGTGCGGCTCGGTGAAACAGTCCGGGAAGTGCGAGCCTTCGATGGTGCGGCGCGAAGTGCCCAGCGCGTCTTCCAACGCCGCATTGGCAAACATCACCGCGCCGTCGCTACGCAGCACCGCCACCAGCGTGGCCAGCAAATCAAACGCCTGAAAGCGCGCAATATGGGGGTTGGTTGGGGTGTTCAAGGTAGTCAGGGGGTAGTTTTAGGAGGAGGAAGACGGGCCAGCTCACGCTTCAGCCCAGCGATATCGCTCTCATTGCGGGCAATGGCAGCCTTGAGCTCGGCTACACGGTCTATGTACTTCTGGTAGTTGCGGGCTTCTCCGCCCTGCTTATCAGGCTCGCCCTGGTTGTACTCCTTGAGCAGGTCTGCCTGCCGGGCTTCGGCCTTTTTCAGCTCGGCTTCCAGGATCATCCGGGCGTCGCTGTCGCGCGCACGCTGCTCGGCGCCGCCACCATTATTGGCCGCTGGCGCACGCACGGCCGCCGCGTTCGCATCGGGCCGCGGGGCCTGGATCACGCTGACATTGCCACCCTCTACCAATTTGCAGCCACGGGCTGCAGCGGCCTTGGGGTCTTTGATGGAATTGGTGTATTCGTTGCCGCAGCGGTAAACCGCGTTGTCTTGCGCGAAAAGCGGCGCCGAGGCAGCCGCCAAAATCAGTAGCCAATAGGGTTTCATGCTCATGGAATATGCCGACAGGGCCTTATCTGAATGGGTTGCCGCAACGGTACTCTGTTTCTATTGCTTTCCCAAGCCAAAACGCAAAAAGGACGGCTTGCGCCGTCCTTATGAGAAGCCTGGTTGCGCGTTGCGAGCGTTCCCAGGCTAGTAGCGCTGCTTACAGCGAATAGTACATGTCGAATTCCACCGGGTGGGTGGCCATGCGCAAGCGCGTGACTTCCTGCATCTTCAGGTCGATGTAGGCGTCAATGTAGGCATCGGTGAACACGCCGCCCTTGGTCAGGAACGCACGGTCTTTGTCCAGGCATTCGAGCGCTTGGTCCAGGCTGTGGCAGACGGTGGGGATCAGCTTGTCTTCTTCGGGTGGCAGATGGTACAGATCCTTCGTAGCGGCTTCGCCAGGGTGGATCTTGTTTTCCACGCCGTCCAGACCTGCCATCAGCAGAGCCGAGAAGCCCAGATAGGGGTTCATCAGTGGATCGGGGAAACGTGCTTCCACGCGGCGGCCCTTGGGGTTTGCCACGAAAGGAATACGGATGGAAGCAGAGCGGTTCTTGGCCGAGTAGGCCAATTTCACAGGAGCTTCGAAGCCAGGAACCAGGCGCTTGTAGCTGTTGGTGCCGGGGTTGGTGATGGCATTCAGAGCACGGGCGTGCTTGATGATGCCGCCGATATAGTACAGCGCGAATTCAGACAGACCTGCATAGCCGTCGCCAGCGAACAGGTTCTTGCCGTCTTTCCACACGGACTGGTGCACGTGCATGCCGGAACCGTTGTCGCCAACGATAGGCTTGGGCATGAAGGTCGCGGTCTTGCCATAGGCGTGGGCGACGTTCTGGATCACGTACTTTTGCAGTTGGACCCAGTCTGCGCGCTGGATCAGCGTGCTGAACTTGGTACCCAGTTCCATTTGGCCGGCGTTGGCCACTTCGTGGTGGTGCACTTCGACGGGAATGCCCAGCGACTCCAGCACCAGGCACATTTCCGAACGCATGTCCTGGAAGCTGTCAACTGGAGGCACGGGGAAATAGCCGCCCTTGACTGCGGGACGGTGGCCGGTATTGCCGTGTTCGTATTCCTTGCCGGTGTTCCAGGAAGCTTCTTCCGAATCGATCTTGGAGTAGCAGCCGGACATGTCGTTTTGCCAGCGCACGCTGTCAAACACGAAGAATTCGGGTTCTGGTCCGAAGTAAGCGGTGTCGCCCAGGCCGGAGGCCTTCATGTAGGCTTCTGCGCGCTTGGCCAGCGAACGGGGATCGCGCTCGTACGGCTTGCCGTCGGCTGGATCGACCACGTCGCAGGTCAGGATCATCGTCGTTTCTTCGAAGAACGGGTCGATGTTGGCGGTGTTGGCATCGGGCATCAGTTGCATGTCCGAAGCTTCAATGCCCTTCCAACCAGCGATCGAAGAACCGTCAAAAGCATGGCCTGACGTGAACTTGTCTTCGTCGAAGTGCGACACAGGCACGGTCACGTGCTGTTCCTTGCCGCGGGTATCGGTGAAGCGGAAGTCAACAAACTTGACTTCGCTTTCTTTCACCATCTTCATCACGTCTGCGACGGTCTTTGCCATCAAGAATCTCCTGGTTAGGTTGAGCAAAAATAAATCAACAAGATGGGAATGCAGTTTCTATGCCACCAGCCGAGGCCGCTTGTAAACACATTCACCCTTGTATTTTGCCTTGGCCGCAGCGGCCTTCAGCGGGAATACGGCCCATCCGAGAAACAAATACCTGTGCCAATGCACCAAATTGGATCGCCATTTTTGCACCAAATATGTGCAATCAAGAACGCACCAATTCCGGGCCAAATTGCACATCAAAATTGTGCAGACCTGCCAACAAAGCCGGGTAAGCCAGCTCCACCAGGCTGGGCAAACCCTTCACGCCCAGCTCAATATGGCGGCCATGTTCGGCATGGTCCACGCTGGGCAGACTGAATACCTTGACGCCTTCAAAACGCTGCTCCATAGCCTCCATCAGCGGGGTCAACGTGGCCTCCATGCTGCCGTACACGATGACCGATTTTTCCACCCAGGCCGCCTGCTGGAACCAGGGCTGGTAGTACTGGTCCAGTACCCATTCCACCATGGGCCAGGCCATCACCGGGAAGCCGGGCACAAAATGCACATGGCCCACGGAGAAGCCTGGAATCTTGTTGTAGGGGTTGGGAATGATGCGGGCACCTTGTGGAAACACGCCCATATTCAGTCGGTGGATATTGTCTGGACGGTCCGGCTCATACAAAGTGCCTTGTTCACGCGCCGTATCCTGCATGCGCTCGCGGATCAGGGCCTCGGCCTGCGGATGCAGGGCCAACGGCACATCCAAGGCCCGCGCGGCGCACTGGCGCGTATGGTCGTCGGGCGTAGCGCCTATACCGCCGGTGGAAAACACCACGTCACCCGAGGCAAACGCGCGGCGCAAGGTGCTGGTGATGCGCCCAGGATCATCGCCTACGTATTCGGCATAGCCCAGCTGCAAGCCGCGTGCGCCCAGCAGTTCGATAACCTTGGGCAGGTGCTTGTCGGCACGCTTGCCAGACATGATCTCGTCGCCGACGATGACCAGGCCAAAAACCGGCGCCGACTCAAGGGGCTGGGAGGATGGGATTGGCAGGCTCATGGACAACAGATTCCGTTTTAGGTTCGACATCGACAACCGGGCCCGCAGCGGCGCGGGGCGGCACGGCAGACACAGGCACCTCGGCACGCAATGCCTGCAATGCGGCCAGCACATAGTGGGTAAACCACAGCGAGGAAAACGCAAACACCAGGGTGTAGATCCATATCGCTAGAGGCACCAGCACCACAAAAGCGGCGGCAAACAAGGCACCCGAGGCCCACACCAGGCTGGGCGCAGCGCCCAGGTAGCCGGCCAACACCCCCATACCCAGCAGCGTGACACGGTGGCGGCGGAATATCTCACGCCGCTCCTGCTTGCTGGCATGCACGGCCAGAGCGTCATAGGCCATGACGCGGTAGGTCAGCCAGCCCCAGATCAAGGGCGGCAGTACCAATATCAAGGGCGGCACCAGCCACAAGGGCATGGACACCACCATGGCCACCACCGCCAGCAGCACCGAACCCAGGGCCCAGAACAATCCGCCAACCAGGGTGCCGCCGTTTTTCTTTTCCAATTGGGGGAAGCGCCGCTCAGCCACCAGGGACACCAGGGCCGGCGTCATCATCAGGGCCACGGCCAGCAGGGACAACACCACGATCAGCGGGGTGATGGCAAAGATCACCAGCAAGGGCGCCAGCGCCACCTTGAGCTGGCCGACACCCGCAGTCTCCAGCCAGGTCCACATGCGGCCTACCCACTCAGATGCGTCCAGCATGCCGCGCACAGCATCCAGGGCAGGCTCCCAGTAGAAGTAGCCCAGTCCTAGCGACAAGGCCACCATCAACAACAGGGGTAGAAACGAGAGTGCAATTACCCGGGGGTGCACGCAGTACGCCACGGCGCGCCAGAAAGAATCAAGAAGCAACTTCATGGGGGCAAGCATACCCGCATGCGGTTAAGGCCTGGTAACGGCCAAACTTGCCCACAGCCGGCGCAAACCCAGCCACTGCTGGCGCCAGAAACCGCGGCCGTAGTCGCGCCCACCCTCGCTCTCCAGTTGGTCGCGGATGCCGGTGGGGTCGTAGCGCAGTTCGAAGTTCGCGGTACCGAACAGCATGTCCCACCATGGCAGCAGCACACCAAAGTTGTGGCCACCCAAGGTGTTCTTGCCCGCCGACTCATGGCCGATGCCAATGCTGTGGTGCAGGCGATGAAAGCGCGGGCTGACCCACAGGCGCTCACCCACGCGGCCAAACCAGAGCCTCACATTGGCGTGCTGCAAGCTCTCGCTCAGTTGTGTAAAGGCCACGATGGCGATGAACTGCCCCGGCGCCACGCCAATCAGCTGGGCCGCCACCACCACGATGATGTCGCCAATCACGTCGTCCAGCAGGTGGTTGCGGTTGTCGCTCCACAAGGTCATTTGCTGCTGCGAGTGGTGTAGCGAGTGCAGGCCCCACCACCATTCAAACTGATGCTGGCCCCGGTGCACCCAGTAGCCCAAAAAGTCGAACGCTACCAGGTACAGCGCAAAACTGACCACCGGCAGATCAGTCACGCCGGGCCACAGGGCATCCAGGTGCCAGGTGCCCATGCCGGCGACCCGCAGCGTGCCAAAAATACCGTCCATCACCGGGTCCAGGGTAAAGAACAAGGCCAGGCGGAACAGGCCCAGGCGATGCACCAAGGTGTAGAGCATGTCGATACGGATGGCCGCGCGGTCCTGCATAGCCTCTACCGGACGCCAGCGCTGCAAGGGCCCCAGCACCGCCACCAGCACCACCAGCTGCAGCAGGCCGACCAGCAGCCAGCCCGTGGCATCGAATGCATCTTCGACCAAGCCGCCCAGGCCCATGCCGAACACCAGGGGTTGCACAGCGGCCTCGAACAGCCATTGCTGCGCATCAGAAAACAAGTTGCTCAGTACATCCATGGGCAGATTATTGGGGGTGGGCAGAAATCCACGCGGTGTAGTCGGGATGCTCGCGCAGCGTGCGGAAGCAGAAGCCGCGCTCCCTCAGACCCACGATCAGCGGCTCCAGCACGGCCGGCGCCCATGGGTCTTTGCGCGACCAGATGCCCAGGTGGGCCATCAAAATATCGCCGCTGCGAATATTGCGCAGCGACTGGGCTAGCAACTGGGCATTACTGACGCGCTCGCTGGACAGCTCATCGCCCAGAAACCCGGCCGGCGCCCAGCCCACGTGGGCATAGCCACAGCCCTTGGCGGCCGCCAGCAAGGCCGGTGAAGTCTTGCCGCCAGGCGCGCGAAACAAGGGCAGCGGCACCTGGCCGGTCATGGCCTGCAGGCGCTGGTTGGCATGGCGGATTTCCTCGCAGTATTGTGCTGCCGTCCAGGTGAATTCCTTGTCGGCATCCGGCCCGGCCGAGGGCTTGACGCGGAATTGGCCGGGGCTGCCGGCCACATCGCCGCGCCAGTACACATGGTCGAAGGTGTGCGAGGCAAAGGCATGGCCCTCTGCGGCACGGGCCTTCCACCAGGGAGCCCAATGCTCGCCCATGCTGCCGTCGCCCTCCTGCGTGCGCTCGTGGGCGCCAAAGAAGGTGACCTTGACCTGCTGGCGGTTCAGCACCTCGGCGATCAGCGGGGCCACGCCCATATGGCCGGTGTCAAAGGTCAGATAGACCGGTTTATCACAAGGTTTTTCTACTGTAGCGCAGATGGCACCTGCGCTAGCCGCTATCAATACCGCAGCAAAACCAGATTTAGCGGGGAGCGTGGTCCAGCGTCCAAACGCCATGGGGAGATCTTCCAACATTGATTTGTCGCACCACTTTCTTGGATTCCACATCCACCACGGTGAGCTTGCGGGCCCAGCGCGAACCGACATACAGCAGCTTGCCGTCGGCCGACACGTCCATGCAGTCCGGCCCACCGGGCGCGGGATAGGTAGCGACCGACTCCAGGGTTTGCAAATCGATCTTGCTGATGCTGTTGCTGACGCGGTTGCTGACGTAGACATGGCGCTTGTCGCCCGCCGCCCGGAACGCATGCGAGCCCTTGGCGGTGGTAATCACCTTGGTCCGCACCGGGGTCTTGCCGGAGACGTCATAGACCTCCACGCCCTCCCCGCCCGTCAGCCCCACCAGCAGGGTCTTGTCGTCGGCGGTGCCGAACACATCGGCCGGCATGGAGCCCGTGGGCGTGCGCCATTTGATGCTTTGCGTCGCCAGGTCCACCGCCACCAGCTCGTCACTGTCCTGCATGGTGGAGTAAATCGTGGTGCTCTTGCTGTCAATCCACAGGTGGCTGGGCGTTTTGCCGGTGGAGATGCGCTTGGCCAGCGTGATGTCCTTGCCGTCCCAGCGGTAGATGTCGATGTGGTTCAGCCGGTTGGCTGCCGTGACAAACCACTTCATGTCGGGCGAAAAGCGCAGTTGGTAGGGGTCGAGTATGTCGCGCACCACGCGCTGCACCTCGGCCGTTTTCGGATCGACGAAGGTCAGCGTATCGGCCAGGGCATTGGCGATGATGAGCGACTTCTCGTCCGGTGTAAGGTACAGATGATGCGGCTCTTTGCCGGTAGGAATCCGCTTGGTCTCAAGCCAGGTGGCGGGGTCCACCACGCTGACGCTGGCATCCAACGAATTCAGCACAAAGATCGGAGAGGACTGGGCCTGGGCGGCTAAGGGCGCAGCGGCGGCGAAGACAAAGCCCCAAGAGGCAACACAACGGACAAACAACTTCACGGCACACCACAGGTAAAAGACAACCGTCAAGTGTAGCCGCCGGGGCCAGCAACTTTTGCCAGCCGGTGTAACAAGCCCGGAGAGGACTAGGCCAGATCTTTGGCCGACAGCAGTGCCAGATCCTCGGCGCTCAGCCAGCGCCACTGGCCGGGCAGCAGGTCCGCCGGCAGCGCAAAGCCGCCCTGTTGCGAGCGGTGCAGGCCCTCCACCCGGTTGCCTACCGCCGCCAGCATGCGCTTGACCTGGTGGTACTTGCCCTCGGTCAGCGTCAGGCGCAAGTGGTGGCTGCTGACGGCTTCACAGGCGGCTGCGCGCACCGGCTTGGGGTCGTCGTCCAGCACCACCCCCTCCAGCAGGCGCGACACCTGCTTCTCGTCCAGCGTATGCTTGGTGCTGACCTCGTAAACCTTGGGCACATGCTTCTTCGGCGAGGTCATGCGGTGGATGAACTGGCCGTCGTCGCTGAGCAGCAGCAAACCTGTCGTATCCTGGTCCAGCCGACCCACGGCCTGCACGCCCTGCAGCGCGCCCTTTTGCGGCCGCAAACGCAAAGGTGACGGCAGCAGCGTATAGATGCTGGGATAGGTGGAAGGTTTTTGCGAACACTCGGTGCCCGCAGGCTTGTTCAGCAGCACGTAGGCCAGCTGGTGGTACGACCAGTCCACGCCCTGGACCCGGAAGCGCAGCCCTTGCGCTTCCAAATCCATAGCAGAGTCCGTAACCACTACGGGCGCTGTGCCCGTGTTGTCCATATAGACCTCGACCAGGCCCTGCTGAACCAGACCGGCGCACACGCGGCGTGTGCCAAAGCCTTGCGAATAAAGAATGTCTTGAAGCTGCATGCCCCGAGTATCGCAAACAGCTGGCAGCGCCCCGCCTCGTCGCTCACAGGCGACAACCGGGCGGCCATGGCCACCAACCTCCCCAATATCAACGAAAAAACATGCGGCGAAAACATACACAAGGTTTACAAATGTTTATCCCATGGAGACACAAATGCGCGAGCTATTCACCACCCTGTTTGTTTTTGCCGCAGCCTTCATGCTGTGGCGAACCATGCGCCCGCAACGCCACCACCATGGCTACCAGGTGGTGTCCCCCTCGCAGCTGCCCTTGGAGGCCGAAACGCCAGATGCACAGCTGTACAAATGGCCATCGCTGGGGCTGTTCAGCTTCACGCTGAGCGACGGCGACCAGCACCAGGCCGCCCTGAAAGACATCGCCGACGGCACGCCCATAAGCTCGTCAGGCGCGCGGGTGCTGGCCGCGCTGCACACCGGCGCCAACAACCCAGACATCTGGAAACCTGTGGAAGTGAAGGTCCACGGCCAGCGTGTAGGCTTTTTATCCAAGGGCGACGCCACCCGCTTCCAACGCCGCCTGGCCTATGAGGGCCGGGCCGGACAGACCACCTGCTGCGACGCGCTGATCACCCTGGAAGGCACAAGCGGCCAAGCACGCTACGTGCTGCGCCTGGACCTGAAGGAATTCCGGCATTAAGAGCGGCTAACAAAAGCGTGTCATCGTCAAATGCACATCGTGCGTTTGACGCGGGATGGGAAAGAACAGAAAC